>JADGRT010000036.1 GCA_017880715.1 Verrucomicrobiia bacterium
CGTCACCATCGAGGAAACCTTCGCCCGGCTAGTTGATTTCACCAAGAACCTTGACGCCGAGCAGAAGCGGGCCGCCGAGGAAGGATTGAGCCAGGATGAATACGCCCTCTTCCAGATGCTCTTCAAAGACACCATCAGCAAGGCCGACCGGGAAAAACTCAAACTGGCCAGCCGGAGCCTTCTCTCCGCGCTCAGGGTCCACATTCAGCCCATGCCCAACTGGACAAAGAATACCCTCACACAGGCCGATGTGAAAATGTTCATCCTGGACGACCTCTACACGTCCCTCCCCCGCCCGCCGTTCTCCGACGCGGAAACCGACTCTCTGGCGAGCCGCGTTTACGACTTCGTCTGGCAGCGCAGCGCCGCCGGCGCCATGTTCGTCGGCACAACGTGAACCACCTGAATTATTCGCCGAAGGGATTGGCCGGTTTCTTGGGATTGTTCGCGGGCGGCCGGGACGAACGCCTGGAATCCGCAGCCGAGGGATCATGGTCCGTCGGTGAATGAGCGGGTGGAATCGGGCTGGATTCGAACGGATTGCCGGCCCGATAAGGCGCGCTGCGGGCGCGCGGGAGCCAGAAGGGCGATAACACCAAATACACCCATCCGATGGCCCCATGCACCGCCAGGGCGAGCAACAGCCCGAGCAGGCTCAAATGCTGCCAGCCGTAGGCAACCATCCCGGCGCTGAGCAGCAAAGTCCCGGGCAGGAGTGCCGCTCCCGCCAGTTTGCGGCTGGCCCGCCAATCCAAATCGCGATCCAATAAGAAACCGATGATCCTCACCAGGGGCGAGTAAAGCCAGGCCAGCATCCGCCACATCAGGAGCAGGAGGGCCAGGACGGTCAAACCCACGCCCCCCAGAACAATCGGTTTCCAGGCGCCCCACCAGGGTTCCAACTCGGTGCGGTTGAACGGCCACACGTATTGGGTCGAGTAGGGAATGCTCACTTGCCCCAGCAGCGATCCCCAGCACAGGCCGGTTTTCCCGAAGGTGCAGCGGACATCGGTGGCCTGGTTGACGATTTCCGGCTCGTCCAAATCGACGGACAAAACCAGAAAGCCATTGTGCGCCAAAACCAACGGGGTGGCTTGGTTCCACTGGAGTTGACCGTTCGCAATGCGGCCTTCGTCCGGCAACTGGCTGATGGCCTGTTGAATGACCGGCGACCAGGCGGTGTTCAGACACCACACCACGCTGGCCGCGGCGGCCATGGCCACCAGTCCTTGAATGCTGAAAACGCGCCCAAAGGGAGCGTGGGCAAAAGCCGCCACCCCGCCGAAGGTGAGCGGTTGCCAGGCGACCGGCAACCGGTCCCGCTCGGTTACGACGTTGTCGGGAGAGGAGTCCAACGCCAGCTTTCTATTCGGCCGCGGGCGGCTGCGCCCCGGGCTGGGTCGGCGGCGGCACGACCACGACCGGCACCGGGAAGCGCAATTTCATGACGTCTTCCACCAGGACTTCGACATGGTACAGGCCGGCGGCCGTAAATTCGACCTGGCCAAACACGGACACGTTGGTGGCGTGATGGGCAGGATCTTTCAAGTTAAATTTGACCTGGCTTTGGCGCACCACGGTGGTTTGGTCCGGGGCGATCAGGCGCACCACTTCTTGAAACACGCCCACGCCGGCCGTCCAGCGATTGAACATGCAGATTTTCATCGCGGTGATCGGCACTTGCGGCACACGGATGATGCCAATCACACCCACGAGGATAAAGTTGCCGTTGATTTCCTGGCGAATCTCTTCGCAGAGGAGGGAGGATTGCAGGTCGGGTAGAATTCGAGTTGGATTCATAATGGGATCGAATGCGGTTTCGCCGTTGGTAGGGGTTGGTCGGTGATGGAAACGGGAATTCTTTTCGGTCAGGCCCGTTGTCCGGCCGCCATTTCGGCCGCCCGCACGGTGTTGCGCATAAGCAGGGCAAGGGTCATCGGGCCAACCCCGCCCGGATTAGGGGTGATCCGCCCGGCGACCGGTTGCACGCGGGCAAAATCGACATCCCCCACCAACCGGTAGCCGCCTTTGGCGTCGGGATCGTTGACGCGGTTGACACCCACGTCGATGACGACCCCGCCCGGTTTGACCATGTCAGCCTTCACAAATTCGGCCACGCCCAGGGCGGCGATCAGGATATCGGCCCGGCGGCAGTGGGTGGCGAGGTCGCGCGTTTGCGAGTGACACAACGTGACGGTGGCGTTGGCGTGCGGGGCTTTTTGCAGCAAGAGGGCGATCATGGGCTTGCCCACGATATTGCTGCGACCCAGGACGACGACTTCGGCTCCCTGGATGGCCACCTGGGACCGAATCAGGAGTTCATGCACTCCGGCCGGCGTGCAGGGCGCAAAACCCGAGGCATCCCCCAGCATCAATTTGCCCACATTGATCGGATGAAA
This sequence comes from Verrucomicrobiia bacterium, assembly GCA_017880715.1. GTDB lineage: Bacteria > Verrucomicrobiota > Verrucomicrobiia > Limisphaerales > UBA1319 > JADGRT01. The sequence goes on from JADGRT010000036.1 coordinate 2,400, forward strand.
TCCGTCCACGTCCTTCTCTGGTCTTACCGTGCTGAAGACAGTGGCAGCGCGGATGTGCCGGGGCAAGGGGGCTTGGACCAAAATGCCATGAAGCTGGGGATCGGCATTGAGTTTTTCGATCAGCGCCAGCAGTTCGGCCTGGGTCGTGGTTTCCGGGAGCACGTGCATGACCGAAGCGATGCCCAAACGAGCGCATAGACGCTCCTTCATGCCGACATAAACCTTGGACGCCGGATCTTCCCCCACCCGCACGAAGGCCAGGCCAGGCTTAAGGCCGCGCGTTTCGAGCGCCGCAATTCGCTGGGCGGTTTCAGCGTGGATTCGCTCGGCAATGGCGCGTCCGTCGATCAGGTTGTTCCAGGACATCAAGGGGCGGGTTGCAGCAGTTCCAATTCCAACACCGGGGTGTTGGGCCAGCGCACATCGATGACTTCCTCGCCCGTGGCCATCACGGTCTGCCCAAGAAATTTTTTGATGACGATATTCGTGGAGAAGCAGTGCAAATAGTTCATTGTTTTGCGAGTCTCCGCATTGACCAGTTCGTAATAGGTGGGCGCCTGAATGCTGACCGTGCTGCGCACGATTCCCTGACGGACCACGATGCGCCGCAGCGCCGGGAACGTGAGTTCGGGCCGAGGCGCGGGGGCAACTACGGCGCTCGGCACCGGCGCTGGCAGGGTCGCGGGATCGGGCAAAGGAGTGGGGGCGGCCACGACCTTCGGCGCGGGGACCGGCGGAGCAGCCGGTGAGGGTGTCGGCGGCACGTCCGTGGTCGGGGGCACCGCGGAAGCGGTTTCCACCTTCACTTCGACCGGCACGGGGACTGCGGCTGGGGCTGCTACAACCGGTTGCGGAGTTGCCGTTGGCTTGGCGGTTTCGACGGGAGTGGCGGCAACGGCCAGATACTCCGCCGCCACAAAGGCATACGCGTGGGCCGGGGTTTCGATCTCCATCCACCCCTCGATCATGCGGATATCCTTCACGGTGGCGCCCTGCTCGATGACCCCCACAACGTTGTAGGTTTCTCCCGCGCCGGTGCGCACATTCAGCTTGCGGGCCAGGACGGTTTTATTGGTAGGATCGATGAATTGGGCATTGACCCATACGGGCGTGTTGGCGGGCATTTGGATCTTCAACCATTTGGCCGGTTCGCCCGCCGCCACCTTCTTCGGCACAATTTCCTCCAGGACGGTGATCGTTTCACCCTCCTTCAACTGAGTAATCACTTCGCCAACGAGGGAGGGCAGTCCGCGCACGTTGACGCGGTTGCCTTTCACCACGGCCTTGGATTCGGCGGCCACGTTTGACACGCAAAGCCCTGCCATCACACAGGCCAGAAACACCAACGCGTTCTTTGTTTTCATATCATACCTTGGGAAGTAAAGATTTTATCTCCGGTTCTGTCAATGTCCGCCATTTGCCCTTGGGCAGCTCGCCCAGTTTGATCGGCCCGATCTGGATGCGTTGCAGCCGTTCGACCGTCAGGCCCAGCGCCATCAGGAGACGCCGGACTTCGCGGTTCTTGCCTTCGGTCAATTCCAATTCGACCAGGCTGCGGGTGTTGTTCTGGTCCACCAGCCGGGCCTTGTCCGCCTTCAGCCGCTCGCCTTCGTCCAGCACCCCGCGGGTCATGCGTTTCAGGTGTTCCGGCTCGAGGCGGCCGGTCAGGGTCACCAGGTATTTTTTCCGCACGCCATACCGGGGATGGCTCAGCTTCAGGCAAAACTGCCCGTCGTTGGTCAGAAAAATAAGCCCTTCACTGGCCCAATCGAGCCGTCCCACCGGATAAAGGTGGTCCCATTCCTTGGGCAGAAGATCCGCGCAGGTCTTCCGGCCTTGAGGATCGCGGCAGGTGCAAAGACACCGCGGCGGCTTGTTCAAAGCCAGATACAATTTTCGTTGGGGGCGCAAGGCGCGACCGTCCACCGTCACCCGGTCCGCTCCGGGATCGATGGACGTGCCCAATTCCCGAATAATCTCGCCATTGACCGCGACCCGGCCGGCGACGATATACTGCTCGCTGGCACGGCGGGAGGCGATGCCGGCTTCAGCCAGGTGTTTTTGCAGACGAACTTTCAAGGGCGACCTCTGTGCGGCCTCGGATCAGGCGCCAGACCGGACCGGACCACACACCGGTAAGACGGCGGCGCCGGGCTTAGCTTTCGGCCCGGGTCTTGCGCAGACCCAGAACCTTGTCCCCTTCTTTCCACTGACCGCGCTTCTTCAGCAATTCAACCCGTTCGGTCCGTTTTAAGACGTTGCGTTTTGCGCCCATGGTGGTGGCGGCTTTCAAACTGCGATGCTGTGACATAGACGACACTGTATGTTTTACTCTCCGCTCCTTAATGAAGCGGAACACTGGTTTTAACACACCCCCGGGCGAATGCAAACGGATTTCAATGGGGATTTCGCGGGCCCTGACTCCGTCATTGCCAACGACACCGGTTTTCTGATAGATATTATTCAATGCCCACGGTCGCTGAACAATTGCACGGCGCGCGGGAGGCCAAAAACCTCACCGTTTATCAGATCGCCGAAACCACCAAAATCAAGACCGACCACATTCGCGCCCTGGAGGAAGGAAACTATAACGTCTTCTCCGCCCCCGTTTATATCCGCGGCTTCGTGCGCACTTACGCGTCGCTGCTGAAGCTCGATGTGGCGCAAGTCATGGCCACCCTGGACCAGGAACTGGCGCGGACGGAAAAGTTTTGCGAGCCGCCCCGTCTGTCCATCAACGCGCCCGGCCCCTTGGATTTTCTGACGTTCCAACTGTCCCGGATCAAGTGGCATCTGGTTTTGCCCGCGGTGGGTGTCGCGCTGGTTCTGCTGCTTGGCATCTGGGGGTATCGCGCTTGGAAAACGCATCAAACCCGCGATCCGCTGTCGGGCCTGGGGCCGGGTATCTATCAGCCGCCGGCTTCCCATCGGGGCGAAACGCTCCCCGTGCCAACCAACGGCGTGCGGCGGTGATTCTGTGGATCGATCGTCGGATCGAACACCACGTAATCGAACTGCGGAAACAGATGGCGCACCAACGTCGTTTTGCCGACCTGCCGCGCTCCGTTGACCACCACGACGGGAAACGCCTCAACCATCCACCGCAACTTGTCACTCAACAAACGGCTCAGGTGAAAAGGTCGCGGATTTTGGCGCGGGTTTCCCGAAGTTTGTAATCTTTCACCCGGCCGGCCATATAAAGAATCACCGATGGCTCGACGGTAAACAGGCGATTCGGGCGGATGAAACTATCCACCGCCAGACGCCCACGCTCGAAATCGGCCATGGCTAGCGGAACGGAATAGCCATCGGAGTGGGATTGGCTGGTGATTTGACAGAGAATCAAATCGTCGCCGGCCAAGTCAGCCACAACGAGAGCGGGACGACGCTTGCCAGCTTGCAGGTTCGTTTGCGGGAAAGGCAGAACGACCACTTCGCCGGCTACAGGCTTGCCCATGCGGCATCCTCCTCGGGTGTGTTCCAGTCCTTGGCGAGGGCGGTTTCGCTCAAGAGCAGGCCGTTGAGCGAATCCTCTTCGCTCTTAAGGCGCAGGAACCTGGCGAAGTCATAAACTTCGCGCTGCAACGGCTCCGGGAGGCTTGTGACCTCTTTCGCAATCAATTCTTGAGTGCTCACGATTCGTTTATGGCAGATTCAAACGAGCGAGTCAATTCATGGCGGCGCTCTTCCGAGTCGCCGCTACGAAGATGTGATCGTCCGTTCCTTTCCTCCTTACGGGACCAGCCAGGTGAACGGCGCCAAGGGCAGGTTTCGCAACACGGTAAAGAGGATCAGCGCCGCCAGGAGCAATCGAATCCAAAACGGCGAAACCGCCTTCGGCTCCTGGGCCGCGCCCCGCAGTTGCTGGATCGCGGTTTTGGCCGCCGCCACCAGCATCACTGGCAGCGCTGCGCAGAGGAATGGATTGAGCCGGAAGGCGGCCGCCAGTCGTCCATGAATCAACTGATGCACGGCCCGCAATGAACCACAGCCCGGACAATTCCATCCGGTTAGCTCGTGGAACGGGCAGGCCGGATAGAATGCGTACCGGCTGGGATCGAAGAAAAACAGCACCCCCAACGCGAGCGCCGCGAAAACAACTGACACCGCCGCGGAAGCCAACATCCAGGGCGCCGGTTTTCGAAGAGCGCTCACATCCGAAAACCGGAACGGGCGCCGGCCAACACGAATCCCAGCCAGAGCAAGTGCCAGAGCGCGCCCAGCCCTAAGGAAATCCAGCACCAAAGCCGCGCGTTGGTCGCGGCGGCCTTTGCCCCGGCCTCATCGCCCGCCGACCCTTTGGCGCTGACTTGGGATGCATAAAAAATGGCCACAATGCCGAAAGGCAGGCAGCAACATAAGGTCGAGAGGATGGCCGGCACCAGGTAGTTGGCAACCGGTTCCCGGGGCGTTAACAGTACCGGCGCCAGCGGAACGCGCACGGGAGGACTGCTGGCAAGGGGAGGGCTCGGAGGCGCGGCAAACTCGCCAAAGTCGCCCAGCGGTTTCCATTCGCTGGTTCCCACCAATTGAACCTGCGTCTGGTCGTTGGCGCGTCCTTCCGCGATCCATTCCTTAATTTGGTCGGCCGAAACCGGTCCATACTCGGCATGGTCGCTCCCAATGATCTTATACATGGCTGCCATAGGATGACGGAACTGGGTGGGTCAAGCCGGAGATGCGCTTTTCACCCAGGCGTTGTTTCTTCGTTGCAGTTTCTTGATTTCCGCAATCATGAATGTCAATTTGATCGGGTTCCACCCCAGCGTCAAGACCCGACGCGAGCCGGATGCCAGCTTCGGAGGGCGGAGCCCATTTATTCGGAGCGCGGTCAGCCCTATGCCGGCGCTCCGGTTACCCCGGCCTAAGGCGCCAACAGCCGCAAGATCTGAGGACGGACCGTGACCGTCACCGGCAATTGTCCCACCCATTCGCCATCCAGTTCCACCGGCACGGCGACCTCGCTGGTCAGGCTTAATGCTTGGGTTTGGAAGCAATGAAACCGCGGGTTTCGATCCAGCCGCCGCCAGAGCAGCGACCAACTGCCGCTTAGGAGAGACGACCAATGGGCGCGCTTGAACACGACGACATCCATCAGGCCATCGTCGGATTTGGCGCGCGCGAAGATGGGCCAGGGACCTCCGTAATACCGACCGTTGCCGATGAGCACTTGTTCGCCGGCTATCTCTCGATCGGCGCTTTTGACTTTAATGGTTGCGTGGGTTTCGCGCAGCGCCTTCCAGCCGGCGAGGAGGTAGGCGCCAACCCCGGCTTTCTTTTTCATTTCCCGGGTGACCAGTTCGACCGCCCGGGCATCCACTCCCATGCCGGCCATTTGCACGAAGCAGCGCGTTTGTTTTTGAGCCGGCGCCCCCATTTCAACGTTGATGACATCGAAACGGCGTTCGTGTCCGCGTTGAATCACCTCCCAAGCCCGCTGCCAGTTCAGAGATAATTTCAATTCCCAGGCCAGGACGTTCATGGTGCCCAGCGGCAGCACTCCCAAGCGGACGCGTTGGAAACCGTCCGGGATGTCGCCAATCCCATTGAGCACCTCGTTGACGGTGCCATCGCCGCCGGCGGCGACGAGGGTGTCAAAACCTTCGCGAACGGCTTCGGCGGCGCGAACCCGGCCGTCGCCCACCGCGCGTGTCGGTTTGAAGGCGCCGACCGGTTCCAACCGTCCGAGGTCATGGCGGAAGTGGCGGGCTTTGTCGCCTTTGGCGGCCGGATTGAAAATTACGCAGGTGGGCATGATTGCTTCAGGCGTTGTAGCGGCGCGCAGCTTGTCCGCCGATGAGTCATCGCATAAGTTCGCATTCCAGAGGGGCGAGCTCCGGGAGCCCCAATTCACTGGCGCTATTTCATTGCCGCGCCCGGTTTAATGGCAGTTCCAGAGGCTTCCAAAACGGCCACCGAGGCGTACGGGTTTTGAAATCCCGATTTCAACGTCACCACCACACCTTCCGGTGTCGTTTCGCAGACCAGGGGTTGATGTTTGGAATCGGCCAGCATCCAGGCCTTGGCGGCACCTGCCGGTTTAAGCGGCACGATGATTCGATTGTCTTTGGGCCAGTCAAACACATGCAGATAATACTTCCCCGGTTTGGCGGTGATGCGGCCGTAGGGCACGGCCGACAGCGGATTGGCCTTGGTGGCATAGATGGAATCGCCGTATTCCTTCATCCAGGCGCCCAGTTCCTGGAACCGGATGCGAATGGCCTCCGGAATGGAGCCATCCACCATGGGTCCGGCATTGATCAGGTAGTTGCCGCCTTTGGAGGCGATATCGACGGTGTTGCGCACCAGCATTTCGGCCGATTTCCAATTCAGGTCATGCTGGCTGTAGCCCCAGGTGCCGTTCAGGGTCATGCAGGCTTCCCAGTCCACGCCGGGCATGCCGGTGGCGGGGATGTGTTGTTCGGGCGTGGTGAAGTCGCCTTTGGTAATGTCGAAGATGCCCAGGTTATCGCCGTTGACGTTGGGCGAGTGATAGAGCCGGTTGTTCATGATGATGCGCGGCTGGTGTTTTCGCACCAGGGCCATCAGCTCCTGGGCGCGCCAGGATTCACCTTGGGTTTGCTGGCTGCTCCAGTCCCACCACAACACGTCCAGCGTGCCATAATGGGAAACGATCTCCTCGACCTGCTGGTGCATGAAATCCACGTAGCGGCTCATCACGCGGCCGGCATCCGGATCGGGCAGGTTTTGGTTGCGCTTATGCGCCAGCGGATGCGGCAGGCCGGTGTTTTTGACCGGAAAATCCGGATGGTGCCAGTCGATGACGGAATAATAAACGCCCACGCGCAGGCCTTCGGCGCGCAAGGCCTTGACGATTTCCTTAAACAAGTCACGGCCGCAGAAATCCTTGGCGTCGTAATCGGTAACCTTGCTGTCATGCAGGGCAAACCCTTCGTGGTGTTTGCTGGTGAACACAACGTATTGAGCGCCCATGACTTTGGCCAGGCGCGCCCATTCCCTGGCGAAGCCGGGATTGGGTTTGAACAAAGGGCGCAGGCGGGCGGCGTATTCCGCGGTGGGCACGCCAGCCTGGTTCTGGATCCACTCGACACCGCCGCCGTATTTCTGGCCGTCCCAGATTCCTTCAGCACCGCTGTAGAGTCCCCAGTGGACGAACATGCCGAGTCGCGCCTCACGCCACCAGCGCATTCGTTCGTCGCGCTCCGACGTGGTTTCGGCCTTTAGCGTCTGCGGCAGGAGGGCGAGCAATCCCGCGAGCCATACGATGGGAAAGAAGGTTTTCATGGATTCTATTATTCGTGTTCGTGGTCAAGGCTATCGAGGCGGATGGCGGCGGGTCAAGTGATGATTCATTGACCGCCGCCGCGTCATCCACTAGGCTGCGCTTGGATTATATGAACATTTTAGTTTGCGATCCCGTTTCGCCCAAGGGCATTGCCCTGTTGCAGCAACAAACGGATTTCAAGGTCACGGTTTTGGAGCGCAAGCACTCCGAAGCCGAGCTGCTCCCCTGGGTCGCGGAAACGCATGCTATTGTGGTGCGCTCCGAGACTAAGATCACCCGCCGGGTCATGGAAGCCGCCCCGCACCTGCGCGTCGTTGGCCGGGCCGGCGTGGGCGTCGATAACGTCGATGTCGAGGCGGCCACCCAGCGCGGCGTGGTCGTCATGAACACGCCCGCCGGCAATACCATTTCCACGGCGGAGCTCACCTTTTCGATGCTGATGGCGCTGGCCCGAAAAATTCCGCAAGCCCACGCCTCCATGAAGGCCGGCGAATGGAACCGCAAAGTCTTTCAAGGCGTGGAATTGTTTAACAAAACGCTGGGGATCATCGGGCTGGGCCGCATTGGCACCGAGGTCGCCAAACGCGCCCTGGCCTTCGGCATGAAAGTGCTGGCCCACGACCCTTTCCTCTCGCCCTCCAAAGCCAAGTCGCTCCAGGTTGAGGTGGTGGAGTTGGACGAGATATACCAGCACAGCGATTTCATTACCGTCCACATTCCGGCCAGCGAAGAAACCAAGGGCATGATCAACGCGGCGGCGATGGCGAAAATGAAACCCGGCGTGCGGCTGATCAATTGCGCCCGCGGCGGTATCATCAGGGAAGCAGATCTGGTGGCCGCCTTGCAGAGCGGCCAGGTGGCCGGCGCGGCGCTCGATGTCTATGAAACCGAGCCTCCGCCCGCTTCCTTCCCGCTGCGCGATTTGCCGCAGGTCATTATGACGCCGCACCTGGGCGCCAGCACGGTGGAGGCCCAAACCAACGTCGGCATCGAAATTGCCGAGGCCATCACCGATTATCTGCATACGGGTTCCGTCCGGAATGCGGTCAACCTGCCCAACCTGGACGCCAAGACCTTCGCCCTGGTGAAGCCGTATTTGCAGTTGGGCGAGAAGCTGGGCCGGCTGGTCGCGCAACTGGCCCCCAAGGGCAACGAACGCCTGGTGATCACCTATGGCGGCAAAGCCACCGAGATGCCCAAAGATCCGATCACTCGCTCCGTGTTGCGCGGTTTTCTGGAATCGGCCGGCGGGCAGGATGTCAACTACGTCAACGTGCGCACGCTCGCCCAATCCCTGGGCCTGCTCGTGGAGGAAGTCAGTTCCAACGAAGACACCGGTTTCAGCGAATGGCTGCACCTGGCCGTCTTCGATGGCGAGCAAAAGGTTTCCGCCGGAGGCACCTTCTTCGGCACCCAGATGATGCCGCGCATTGTCCGGTTGAACCAACGGCCCGTGGAAATCGTGCCGGAAGGGGTTTTGTTTTTAATGACGAATAAAGACCGGCCGGGCATCGTCGGGGAATTGGGCACGCTCCTGGGCCAACACCATATCAACATTGCCAGCATGAGCCTGAGCCGCGATAGTGTCGGCGGCCAGGCGCTGACCGTGTTGAACCTGGACAGCGTGCCGCCCGGGAAACTGCTGGAACAAATCCAGAAAGATCCCGATATTAGCAATGTTCGCGTGGTGAAACTCTAAAGGCGCGAACCAGGCAGAAAATAAAACCTATGATCAAAATGAAACCAACGATGGTTCTGCTGGGAGCGATGGCTCTCTCCATCTCCTGTGCGCAGGCGGCAGAAACGAAAACCAACCCGCCGCCCGTGTCTTCCAGCCTAGCCACGAACCTCTTTCCGGACAAAGTTGTTGTCAAGGCCAAGAGCTTTCAGATCAAGCGCAGCCAAGTGGAAGAAATCTACACCGGCTACAAAGCTTCAGCCGCGGCCCAGGGTCAGATGATCGGCGAGGACAAACGGGCGGGGATCGAGTCCAAAATCCTGGACCAGCTCATCGCCAAGCAGTTGCTCATGAATCGCGCGAATGCCGATGACAAGGCCAAGGCCAAGACGAAAGGCGACGAGGTGCTGGCCAATTACCTCAAGAGCGCTCCTTCGGAAGAGGCCTTCACCCGGCAACTCACCACCCGGGGCATGACCCTCGATCAGTTCAAGGGGCGCATCCAGGAAGGCCTGGTCTGTGAGGAAGTTGTCGACCGCGATCTCAAATCCAAGGTGACCGTCACCGACGAACAGACCAAGAAATTCTATGACGACAACGGGGCGCAATTCGAAGAGCCGGAACGCGTGCGGGCCAGCCACATCCTGATCGGCACCCAAGATCCGGTGACGCGCGCCGAGCTTTCCGAGGAAAAAAAGAAGGAAAAACGGCAATTGGCCGACAAACTCCTGGAGCGCGCCAAGAAGGGCGAGGACTTCGCCAAGCTGGCCAAGGAGAATTCCGACGATCCCGGCTCGCGCGACAAGGGTGGCGAATATACCTTCGGCCGGGGCCAGATGATGCCCGAATTCGAAAAAACCGCCTTCGCACTGGAGCCGGGCAAAATCAGCGACATCGTGACCACCTCTTACGGCTACCACATCATCAAGCTGTCGGAAAAATTGCCGGCCAAGAAGTCCGCATACGCCGACGTTGCGACTAAAATCAAGGAGCAAATGGTCTTCGAGGAAACCCAAAAGAAACTCCCGGATTATATCGAAAAACTCAAGAAGGACGACGGCGTGGAGGTAGTGGATGCCAAGGAAGCGTCCAAGCCGTAATCCACCCTATTTAATCCGCCTTACCGACAGGCAGGCTGCCAAAGCCTGCCTGTTTTTTTCGGGAGCGCGCCCTCGTCCGCGTGTTTACGTCGTATCGCATGGCTTCGCGCGGATGAGGGCATCCACGCTCCTTTCCACGTAAAACCGGCAATTGAAATGAGCCACAGAGAGCTCAGGGAGCTCAGAGGTAAGAACTTATAACGAACGTTCTAAGGGACATATCATCTGAGGCTGTATCTGTCGAGCGCCGGGCAAACGTCATCCCAAAGCGCCAGAGGACTGGCGCAGTCCAAAAGCTGGCGCCGGCTCGAACCGGCCGTGAATTCGCGAAGCGTTTTGGACTGCGCCAGTCCTCTCTCATCTTTACCGGCAAAAGGATCAACTAGACAAATTTTTCAATTCGGCTAATCTGAGCGGATGCTAGACGCCGTACGCCGGTGTGGACGCTGGATCAGTAAAGCGATCCTGCAACGAATCAC
>JADGRT010000353.1 GCA_017880715.1 Verrucomicrobiia bacterium
TGACGAGGGCAACGCTGGGATTGGTGGCGAAGGGTCGGATGCGCGTGATGAGACAACCGGTTTCCAGCAGGTTCAAATAACGGTGGGTCGTTGGATGCGTAAGGCCGGCATCGCGGGCCAGATCGGCTTGGTTCAGCAGCCGGCCGGTGCGATGAGCGGCCAGGGCCATCACCCGTTGAAAGTCGGGTAAACTCGACACGGCGCTCAACTGACGCAGATCCCGCTCCAGGTAGGTTTGCACATAAGCCGAAAACCACAGCAAGCGGTCCGAATCGCTCCCAAAGGCCAGTGCCGGAGGGAAACCGCCTCGCAGCAACCAGGTTGGCCAGTCACCGGTCTCCACAGGCCATTCTCGAAAGTCGAAGTCGGCTGCAAATAGGCGGTCGAGAGGTGTTAATGCGTCCTTCCGCTGCTGCCATTCCGCCGGGCAGAAGGGAGGCAGCTCAAGGTAGATGGCCCGCCCCGCCAACGTGTCGGCCACGCGGCCCATCAGCAAAAGATTGGCCGAGCCGGTAAGCAGGAAATCGCCGGCCTGTCGACGCTCGTCCACAGCACGTTTGACCGCCAGCAGCAGCGGCGGCGTGCGTTGCACTTCATCCAAGGTGACGGGTCGACTGCTGAGCAGCGCATCCGGGTGCCGCTCGGCCTGGTCGAGCACGCCCACCTCATCCAGCGTGAAGTAGGCGCGGGAAGGGCTAAGGGATTTGACCAAGGTGGTTTTGCCCGTCTGGCGCGCTCCGGTGACGACCGTCACGGGCAGCACCTTCAAGGCGGATTCGAGGTTTCGGACAAACCAACGTGGACGAATATTGTTCATATCGTGAAATAAATCATTTCACGATAGAGAATGCAACCACTCTTTGCTCGCCTTCTACTTTGGCTATATCTGAAGGGAATGGATGCCACGGAGCGCCAAATCTCCCTCCTTGATTACTTGGTCATCCTGGCGGTCGCGTGAAACTCCGCGCGATGTCAACGGGGCGCACGCCGCACGGGCCTTGCAGCGTTTGGGATTTCTCCCCGTCCGGCAGCGCGGCTCGCACCTGATTCCGCGGAAAGAGCGCATCACGGTCGTTGTTCCCCAAGTTATGACTTCCGGTTGCCTTTCATTGATTGGCAGGCGGGTGCATGCTTAGGGTGTTGTTCAACCGTTTTTCTGATATCTGAATAGTGGTGCGGCAGCCAGTCCTTTCTGCTTCATAGCCTCTATTTCCTCGGATTTGAGCGGCGAGAACTTTGAAGCCAGCTTTATGGCCAGTTTGAAGCAGCTTTCACTCGCGGGCGTCAGGGCGGTCGTAACCGGGTGAGACAGAGTGAAGCGGAGCCCCAACAAGGCCTCCTCGGGATCAGTCATCGGCTCGTACCAGCAGTTCGGATGAGCCGAGCGATCAGCGCCTCTAGGCCAGGGTTGCTTGGCCATGGCCTTGAGGGCCAGGATGCCCATTTTCTTTTCCTGCGCCTTGGCGAGCACTTGCGGGCCGAAGTTCCCCGCGTGCCACGTAGCGTAATTGACCGGAAACATGATGGAGTCGAAAGCAAACCGGTCCATCATGGCCAGAGCGGCTTCGACCGAATGGGCGGAGAAGCCGAGGAACCGCACCTTGCCGTCTTGCTTCGCTTTTTCGAGAGTTTTGATCGCACCGCCTTCGCCAAAGATCGTTTCGACTTCCTCCAGGCGGGTGACATGGTGCAGTTGATAAAGATCAAAATGATCGGTGCGCAGCCGTTCCAGGGAACGCTCCAATTCGGCGGTGGCGGCCGCCTGCCGGCGTTGGCCCGTCTTGCAGGACAGAAAGATTCTCTTGCGGTAAGGCTCCAAAGCCGGTCCCATTTGGACTTCCGCGCTGCCATATTCAGGCGCGACATCGAAGTGGTTCACACTGGCTTCAAAGGCTTCGCGTACCCACTGGGTGGCTTGTTCGGGTGTCGAGCGATTCAACACATATCCGCCGAAGGCAACGAGGGAGACTTTCTCGCCGGTTTGGCCCAGCACGCGTCGTTCGATCTGTCCGGGGGCCCGCTCCCGTTCGCTGGCGGAGAGGATGGCGGGGAAGCAGCCCAGCATCGTTGCGGCGACCGTTGTTTGTTTCAGGAATTCACGTCTTTTCATGGGCTTCTTAGGTTTTGAGAGAGGTTGCTCGATCGAACCCGGGGGGTCGCATCGACATGCTCTCGTGTTTAGTATAGCACATGTAATGGTAAGCCTTTCTACCTCGTTTTACAAATGGATCTTGCCACCCGGCAGCAGGATCGAGACTGCCGGGTTGGCATGATGGTTACCGGTTGAAGGTTAACATGTTTTGGTTGGGCAACGCCAGCAGCCGCGCGATGTCCTCCGACTGCTCACCCCGGTCGTGGTAACGGTTGTAGGTGTCGGTCAACCCTTCGCTAAGTTGGTTGGCATGACGCGTTTTGTTGGTAATATCCCAACCATGACGCGCACACATCGTTTTTTCCTGTTCCTGCTTTTACTGGGCTTCCAAAGCGCCCATGCCTTGGATTGGCCGCAATGGTTCGGCCCAAGCCGGGACGGGGTCTGGCGTGAGGAAGGGCTGCTGGAAAAATTCCCTGCCGGAGGTCCTCCGGTGCGCTGGCGGACTCCCATCGGCTCCGGGTATTCAGGCCCAGCGGTTGCCGCCGGCCGGGTTTTCACGATGGATCGATTCAGCCCAACCAATGGATCGGATATGGAGCGGGTGCTTTGTTTGGACGAGGCCGATGGCAAAAGACTTTGGACCCAGGAGTATCCCTGCCGTTTTAACCTCAGCTATCCAGCGGGACCGCGAACGACTCCAGCCATCGATGGTGGCAAGGTTTACACGTTGGGCGCTATGGGGCTTTTGGCCTGCTGGGACGTTCCGACGGGCAACCGAATCTGGTCGCACGATCTTCCCGGCGAGTTTAACGGGAAGGTTCCAACCTGGGGTTTCGCGGGCCAACCGCTGGTGGACGGAAACAAACTCATCTGTCTGGCCGGGGGAGAAAACGCGTGTGTCATTGCCTTCAACAAGGACACGGGCGCTGAAATCTGGCGCGCCCTCAGCGCACCCGAGCCTGGTTATTCGGCGCCGGTTATTTTTGAGGTTGGCGGCTGCCGCCAGCTCATTGTCTGGCACCCACGGGCCTTGAATTCGCTCGATCCTGAGACGGGCAAAGTCTATTGGAGCCAGCCTTACACCGCCAAGGCTGGCATGACGCTGGCCACACCGCGCCGGCTTGGCAATCTTCTGTTGGTCAGTTCATTCTATAATGGCTCAATGCTCATGCGCCTGGCGTCCGATGAGCCCAAGGCGCAATTGGTCTGGAAAGGCGCCAGCGATAGCGAGATGAAAACCGACGGTCTGCATTGCGTTATCGGCACTCCGGTTTTGGAGGAAGGATATCTCTACGGGGTGTGCAGCTACGGCCAGCTTCGGTGCCTCAAGCTGGACACCGGCGAGCGGGTCTGGGAAACCTTTGCTCCGGTTACCGGCAAATCCACGCGCTGGGGAACCTCCTTCATGGTCAAAAATGGTGGCCGTTATTTCTTTTGGAATGAACTGGGCGACCTGATCATCGCCAAGCTCAGTCCCTCGGGATATGAGGAAATCAGCCGGGCGCATTTGCTGGAGCCGACGAACCGTGACGCCGGCCGCATGGTAGTGTGGTCACACCCCGCGTTCGCCAACCAGAGCATGTTTGCGCGTAATGACAAGGAACTGATTCGCGTCGATTTGGCCGCCCCGTGAAGGTTATTCCTGCTGGTGGCTTCCCTCCAGAATTGGGGAAAAGGGGTCGGATTTGTCTCAAGGACGCAAGAACGATCCGTTGAAACTGCGCTGGTTGGCCCAATTGCCGCGGGAGACGCCCCTGACGTTGAAATGGATTGCGGCGAGGCTTAAAATGGGAACCTGGAAACACCTGAACCGGCGGTTGCCTGATCAGGGGAAAC
>JADGRT010000354.1 GCA_017880715.1 Verrucomicrobiia bacterium
CGGGTCAGCTTTTACACGTAGATGCAAACACCTCCCGCCATCACTGATGTGGTTGTGAACGACGAACTGCTGGGCTTCCACTTGGAAGACGGGCGGTTTATCAGCGTGCCGGTCGCCTTTTATCCGACGCTGGCGCTGGCCACGCCGGAAGAGCGCGGACGTTTTGAAATCAACGGCTCATCGGTCTATTGGCCGGAACTGGACGCCGACATCGGGGTCGAGGGTTTGTTGGCCGGGGCGCGGGAGCATCATCACTACGCGCGCCAAGCCGTGGAACGCGCCGTCCGTTTGGGCCGGCTGCCCAAGACCGCCTTGGAAAAAGCGCCGCTGCAACCCGCCTGACCGTGCGTCAGGGGGTCCTAACCTCGACACATTTCTCCCCGGCGGTTCAATCTGTCCGGCATGGCCCGCGAACTTCGCGTTCAATCGGCCGGTGCGATTTACCACGTCCTGAACCGCGGTGACCGTCGCGAACTCATTTTTCGCGACGTTGAAATGGATTGCGGCGACGCTGAAAATGGGAACCTGGAAACACCTGAACCGGCGGTTGCATGAACAGGGGAAACCAAAAGAAAAAAAGTGCCATAGGTAGGAACCCCTATGGCCCCCTCCAAATCGTATCGAGGTTGCCAGCCGATGCGTCGGCGGCTCGACTGAGCAAAGCGATCAGGGGATGCCCAGCCACAGCTTGATGGCATGAGCGATTTGCTGCATCTGCGCCGGGGTCAGGTCGCCCAACCGGCGCAGGAATACGGGGCGGGGAAGATGGCGGATGCCTTGCACGTCGAAAGCACCCGACTCCAACCAAGTCACCGGCACTACCACCTCAAAGCGACTTCCGCGCAGTGCCGTGGTGTGCGGCACGATGGCATAGACCGCGCGTTCGTGGTCGAGAAAGGGAATGTTGAAGACCACGGCGGGGCGCGCTTTCGCCGCCAGGCCCAAGTCCACCAGCCAGATTTCACCGCGCTCGATGCTGGGCATGTTTGGCTTCCTCCTGGTCGTAGGCCAGAAAAGCCTCCTCCGCCGAGGCAATCAAGTCGGCGTCCGTCACCACGCCGTAGGCATCGTCGTAGATGAGGTTGCCGCCCCGCTGGCGATACTGCCGGTGCAACGCCTGCTCGACGTGCAAAAGTTGTTCGGTGCTCAACTGTGGGAGCGCCGCTTCGATTTCGGCGACCGTGCTCATGGCGGACTAACTAATAGGAATTCGCTTTATTAGGCTCACGCCGGTTACGGAGAATTGCTTTTGCGTCGTGTCCATTGGCAACGAATATACACCGACGCTGGCGGGAAGGAAGCTTTTATGCGGTTTTTTTGCCGTGTTTTGCATGCACGAATTGGCCCGTGTTGATGCGCCGCAGCGCCTGAAAAGCCGGCTGATGATTGGCCAAAAAAAAGGCAATGGGGTCTAAATGACCGAAGGCAACCTGCACGGGCCCTATTTAATCAGCAGACGCGCAAAATCAGCGGCAAGACAGTCAACATCAACCTGGACATTGAATCCGCCAAGAAGGTCAAGGAATGGATCCAAAATAATCGGAGCCTTCGCAAGCTATGCCGGCGACTGGGAAAGGGGTCAAACTATAACATTTCACTTTGTTGCGCTTCACTTCGGCTGTTTCATGAAAAAGAATGCAAAGTTATGGTTTGACCCCTTGATGACCCCTGCTATGGGGTGGTTGTCAAGTGGGGAAGAATTATTTTTTCATTCGCTTTATTGAATTTTAAGTTGCATCAGTTTTTGGATCGTCTCCTCTGGCACGAGCTCGGGTCATTAGACCTGGCTTAACCTGCTATCCGTACATCCCGGCGGGAGTACATTATATCGTTTCCAAACAGGCCAGAGGAGCGCACGGAAACCAATCTTTAAATCGGGCCATCGTAAGGCCCAGGGGTCAGTACGGTTTCCGTTACGCTCCAAAAGTTTCATGGGACAAAAGCCAAGGATTTAGTGATCGGAAGCCTCGGATCGGGATTGTCTTTTGAAGTGACAGGAGGAATCTGTTGGTTCAAATTGCTCCGGCGGTACGGGGGATAGGGCTCTGCGGGAGCGCAACCTGAGCACCGGACCGCCCGTGGATTGCGGATGCATCCGGGCCTGGCGGACCCTGGCGTCGGCCAGGCCTTCTGCTTTGGGGATAACTTCGCAAGCCATGGCCCAAAGCGAAAAACTCAACTTTTTCTCTCTC
This sequence comes from Verrucomicrobiia bacterium, assembly GCA_017880715.1. Taxonomy (GTDB): domain Bacteria; phylum Verrucomicrobiota; class Verrucomicrobiia; order Limisphaerales; family UBA1319; genus JADGRT01. The sequence continues at coordinate 2,193 of JADGRT010000354.1, forward strand.
GAATAGGGGGTTGTGTTCATAAGCTGTGTGACATCGTATTTGCCTCTGTGTCTAGTCTTTCTTTTTCTCCTTGGCCTGAGTGGCTTTGGCGCGTGGCGTGGGCGGAACCGTGGCCGGCGTGGGTTTTGATTTCAGGCCCAGATCCTCGGCTTGGCAGCGTTGGGTGCGCACCCGCCACCAATCCACGCTGAACTGCCGCCCGATGGCGACCACGATTTGCTTGCGCTTGGCCTTGGTCGTCTTGGGATTGGTCAACACCGGCAGCCACTTGGCGACCGGCTTGTAGGTGGGCTGGAATTGCACCAGCCGCCACGAAGCTTCCACCAGCGCGCTCCGCACGCGTGGATTGCCGTGCTTGTTGATGGAGCCTTGGAAGCGGCGCTGATCGGAGCTGTCCTCCTTGGGACACATCCCGGTATAGCTGGCCACTTGCCGCCGGTTCTGGAAGCGGCTCCAGTCACAAATCTCGCGCTCCAAAATCTCATAAGTTAGCTTGCCCAAACCCAGCGGCAGCGCTGCGGGCGCGGCGGCGGTGATCGCTTTGCTCTGCGCTTGGAGCTCGGTTTCAATGGCCTGGATCAAACGGCGCAAGGGCTCCAGCAACTCCACCAAAAACGGCGGGAGCACCCACTCCCTCCAGATCGCCTGAACCCACCACTCCCCCTCCAGGTGGTAGCCATAATACAACGCGTCGCTGCGACCTTGCGCCGCCAAGCGCAGCTTTTCCTTCTGCAAACTCTCCCGTTGGCGGGACCGGCTGCGGGCTTGCTCCTGCGCTTCCGTGGGCACGCGCACCACGCAAAACGCGTCGCGATTGCCGGCGACGTAGCGATCCAAGTGCAACACCAGTTGCTTGGCATCACGCTTGTCGGTCTTGACCTGCTTGCCATATTCATCCCAATCCCGCGGCCGCACCACGTAATTGGTGATTCCCAGTGCGGCTAACTTCCGATGCAAGCTGTAACCAAACGGCCCGGCTTCGTAGCAGCTATACACCTGCTCGGTCAGTTCGGTCTGCTTCTTGGCCCAGTCGAGGAATTGGGCCGGACTGAATCGTTGCGGCGGTTGCGGCGCGCCCCCATCGATCTGCCGGACGACCACGTAGCGGTCCAGATGCACGTCCACGCCCAGCTTGATGGAAAGATGCGGCTTGGGATGGCCCTGCGGAAATTGGGCGGCCTCCTGGCCGCCCGTCACGATGCTGTCAACCAGATGGTCGAGGGTTGGCTCGGCCACGGCTTCGTCTTGCTTTAGTGTCGGAGTTCTGTTAGCTTCTTTGTTGTTAGTTTTCGGTATCATACGTGGTCAGGTTGCCGGATTTTTCCCAGCCTGACCACCCCATGTTATCTTTACGGACAACGTCATCTACCGCTCGCGGATGAGCGTCAAAATAAACCGCAATTTCGAGGTTTTCAGCCCCACCGATTTCCTGGCCGCCATCACCCAACATATTCCGGACAAGGGGGTTCAGATGGTGCGTTACTATGGCTGGTACAGCAACAAGATGCGCGGCGGCCGCCAACCGAGTTCTGCGATAGACGCCACCTCCAAGCCCTTGCGGCCCAATATAATCCCGCCACCGCCGCGCCGCCTGCCCTCTAAGAAATGGCGCGACATCATTATGCAGGTCTGGCACACCGACCCGCTCCGTTGCCCAGTCTGTCAGAACATAATGCGGGTGATTGCCGTGATTGACCAGCGTGTAGTCGTGGAGAAAATCCTGCG
>JADGRT010000037.1 GCA_017880715.1 Verrucomicrobiia bacterium
TGGAAGGAGGCGAAGCTCGAAACCGGCCTCCAAATCATGGTTCCGCTGTTCATCGCCAACGGCGAAATAATCCGCGTTGACACCGCCGAAAAGAAATACCTGGGCAGGGAAACGTCCGCGTAAAAGGCCTTCGGCCTCACGCGGCGGGCCAGCGTAAAAGGCCTTCGGCCTCACGCGGCGGGCCAGCGTAAAAGGGCGAAGGCTGAATGCTAAAGGCTAAAACGATATGAGTGAGCAACCGCAGGATTTGAAGCAGTAATCCATTTTCGCCGTTGCTCCCGTCTTCGTCCCGCCAAGCGCGACTTCGACGCGACAAGTCAACACGACAAGCCGGTGCAACGAAAGGATTTCAGCGGATGCGACTATTTCATCCGCCGGTGAAACGGGTGGATTGGCTGAAATTGGGACTTGCGTGATTTCACTAAAAGTGGTAGTTTCACCGCGTGATGAAAATGGCTGAAAAATTGAAAGTGTGTGATTTTGACCAACAATTCGAGCAATTGCTGCGCGAGCTGCTGGGGCGCGTGCCTTCCCTGAAACTGGTTTCGCTCAAGCGGGGAGTAAAGATTTCTCCCGGTTCGTCGGAGCGTGCAGACCATTTGGCACAGGTGCGGGCGGGCAACCGGAAGTGGACGTTGCTGGTGGAGGAGAAGCGGCTCGGCCAGCCGCGCGAGGTGCGGTCGGCAGTCCTGCAACTGGAGCATCAGCTCAAGCAATTGCCGGGAAATGCGCCGCGTTACGGGGTGTTGCTCGCGCCATTCATTTCGGAGGAGTCGGCCAAACTTTGCACGGAAGCGGGCGTCGGTTACGCGGATCTGGCGGGCAATGCGCGGCTGGCATTCGGCCAGTTGTTTATTGAGACGCGCGCGGCGGGAAATCCTTTTCATGAGAAGCGGGAGGTGCGGTCGTTGTTCGCGCCGCGCGCGACGCGGGTGTTGCGGGTGCTGCTGCAAGGGTCGTTGCGTCCGTGGCGAGTGACGGAACTGGCGGAATCGGCACGGGTGAGTCTCGGCTGGGTGAGCGCGGCGCGGCAGCAATTGCTGGCGCGCGAGTGGGCGGCGGAAGCGCCGGGCGGTCTGCTGGTGACCAAGCCGGGCGCGGTGCTGGATGCCTGGGCAAAGGCGGATGATTGGGAAAAGCGGACGAGCGTGCGTGAATACTCGCTGCTGTTGAGCGGCAGCCCGCTGCATCTGGCGGAGAAGCTGCAAAAGACTTTGAAAAAGGAACAGCCGGTGTTCACACAATGGTTCGCCGGTTCGTTGCGGCATCCCCACACGACGCCCACGGTGGTGACCGCCTATGTGGAGAAGTTCCCCGATGAATCGGTCATTGAGGAAAAACTGCTGGCGCGGCGCGTATCTGCAAATGGCGGGTTGCGACTCGTGTTGCCCAAAGACGAAGGCGTGTTGAACCCGTCGCAAACAGTGCGTGGGTTCAAGCTGGTTTCAGATGTGCAAATATATCTCGATTTGATCCGGGCCGGATTACGCGGCGAAGAGCAGGCGGCAGAGTTGCGGAAGTGGCCGGACTTTGCAGGAGGGTGGGTATGAGCAAGTTCGGAACGTTTGGAGGTTATCCCAAGGAAAGTCTGATGTCGGCGGAAGCCGCGCTGCTGACCGCGTGGCGTTCGCTGGAACGATACCACGATGACCTTGTGCTCGTGGGCGGACTGGCGGTGCATTACCTCACAAAGCGCGACGTGGCTGGCTTGCCGGGTGCGGTGACGATGGACGTGGATTTCGGGATCTCGCTGGCCGCATCGGGCGAACAGTATGGGACGATCAAAACAGATCTGGCGGGGCTGGATTTCAAGTCCGACGGCAACCGCTTGGTTCGCAAATTTGGCAACCTTAATCTCTATCTGGATTTTCTCACCGAAGATCCGCCTTCAGTGACGGGCACTCGCACCGTGGACGATGTGGTTGCGAGTGTGTTTCCCGGAGTGAATCGGGCGCTGGCCTGCCGGCGAATTGTAGCAGTCAAAGGACATGACCTGTATGGGGCGGAGCAAGAATGCAAAGTCGCGGTGGCTGACATCGGCCCGCTGCTCGTGCTCAAGTTAATGCGTTTGGCGGACCAACGGGACGACGACTGCCCAAGGATGCTTACGACGTGTTACTCGCGGTCACGGGTTTCGTGGACGGACCAGAGGCGGCAGTCGCAGCGCTTCGTGCTGAAGCAAAGACTGCCAATACTGGCTATGCGTTTGCGTTGACAACCCTGCAAAAAGACTTCTCCAATCCTGACCAAGACGGGCCAATCCGCGCAGCGGAGTTCCATCACGGCAACGCCAGCGACCGCGACCGTATCCGGCAAGATGTCGTGACGCTGGGAAGGATTCTGCTCGGAAGCTAACCCCATGCCCCACGCCTACACCGAAGACCTCGAAGCCGCCCTGGAACAATTCTCCACCATCACCGAGGATTTGAAGAAATGAACACGCGCCTGCAAGCCCAGACCGTCGCCGGACATTCGCATCACTTGAAACCAATCACCATGGAGTCCGGTCCGCAGAGCGGCACGACGCGCGTTTCCTTGAAAGCGGCTTCATGCATCCAGCCGCGGCAATCCGCGCCGGTGTAATCAAAACCGCCCCGGGTCTCGATCAGCATGTTCAAACTCATCAGCAGCCCGAAGGCATTTCGCCGACGGTCGTCATCAATGATCGCATCGTAAACGATGAGCGCGCCGCCCGGTGGCAGCGCCGCATACGCCTTGGCGATGAGCTGTCGTTTCTGCTCCAGGTCCCAATCATGCAGGATGTGGCCCATGATGATGACCTCGGCGCCGGGCAGCGGGTCGTCGAAAAAGTTGCCCGGTTGAAAGCGCAATCTTTGGGCCAGACCAAAGGATTGGACATACTCGTCAAAGATGGGGCCCACCACGGGCAGGTCGAATTCGCCGCCGGTCAGGTGCGGATGAGCCAGCGCCAGTTGGACGGCCACGCATCCCTGGGCGCCGCCCACGTCAATGAAGCTCTTGAATTTGTCCCAGGAAAATTGCTGCGCCAGCGACCGGGCCGCGCCCATGCTGATGCCGGTCATGGCGCACAGAAATTGTTTGAGCCGGGCAGGATCCGAATAAAGCTCGGCAAAGACGTCCCTGGCCTGTTTGACCTCGTTTTGCGGTTCGCCCGACTTCAGGGCCGTGGTCAGGTCGCCCCAAAACGGATAGAGCCGTGCGTTGGCCATCTCCAGGAGGCCGCCGATGTAGCCGGGTTGGGCGCGGTTCAGGAAAAAATCGCCCTCGGGTGTGTTGCAGTAGTGCCCATCCTTGCGCTGCAGCATTCCCAGCGCGACAAGCGCGTCGAAGAAATCACTGGCACCGCGCCGGTGCAGATTCAGCCGGGTGCACAGCGATTCGGCGTCCAGCGGCCACTTGCCCAGTTCCGTGAAGACACCGAGTTCAACGGCGCTGAGCAGGGTTTTCGAGCCCCAGAAACCGAGGCCGAGTTGCAGGATTTTATCCGGCGTGATTTCGTCCGGCGTGTCACTGGATAAAGGGCCGCGGTTGAGATTGGGAGCGGCGAATTCAGCAGGCTTCCCGACGCGCGGGCCAACGGTGGATTGATTTGTGAACATGGCCATAAGTAAATACAACAGTATAAAGAAGTCAAGCTGCTTTCTTAAACCGCCCGAAAGGTCCGAAGGCGCGAAGGCATCCCCAAAATGAGTTGCAGCTCACGAAAAGGGGTCGCCTCACGCGGCGGGGATCCGCCGCCGAACACGCGCCGCCTTGTAACAATTCTCCACCATCACCGGGGATTTGAAGAAATGGACATGCGTCTGCAACCAAGAACCGGTTGGAAGGTGGAAACAGCAAAGGCTCCCACCGTCGCTAAAGCTATGGTGGGCAAGAAAGGCTTCCACCGTCGCCGAGGCTTCCAACTTCGCTAAAGCTTCGATGGACGAGATGGTGGATAGGGAGGGCCGAACGCTGAAAACAAAATTGTCTGCGAAAAAATCATCGGATAGCATCCGGTTATGAAATCACCTGAATCAACCTTCGCGGCTCCTGACCCCAAACCTTTCAAAAGCCATCGCATGCACCCGATCCCTTCACGCGGTCCCAAGGTTTTGGGTTTGGGCGTTGCTTTGATGGGGTTGGCCTGTTTGGCCCTGGTTGCCAACAGCTTTGGGCAGGCGACCAACTCCGGCACGGCTCAAAACCAGCCGGCTGCCCGCAAGAGCCTGATCGATTATTTTCTGCCCATGCCCATTCACGGTCCCCTGTCCAAGGATGCGTGGGGCGCCACAAACGTTCTGCCTCGCGATGCGCAGAACGGCTTGGAAGACGCCACCGCCAAGCAGTGGTGTTACTGGGATGGCCAGATCATCAAGGCGCCGGATGGCAAGTATCACATGTTCGCCAGTCGCTGGAGCCAGACCAACGGCCACTGGGGATGGGGCGGCTCGATGGCCGTGCATGCGGTGAGCGACAACCTCATCGGGCCGTACGTGGACAAAGGTCTTTGCTGGCCTGAGAACCAGGGTGGAAAAGGCCACAATGTGACGGCGTTGGTCCTTCCCGACGGCCGCTATGCCGTGGTCGTCAGCGAGACCAGGCCCGGTGATGTTTTTGTTTCCAAGTCACTGGATGGACCCTGGGAACAACTGGGCTCGATCCAGGTTGACGCCAACGGGTTCGACGCCAAGGACGGCAGAATGTCGAACGTGAGCATAATGGTTCGGCCGGATGGCAACTTCGAGATCGTGCCGCGGTCCGGCGCCATTTGGATCAGTACGAACGGCGTCCTGGGGCCTTACAAGATTCAGGGCCCCAGCATTTATCCGGGCTTCCCGGAGCTCCCAAAGGAAAACCTGGAAGATCCCGTGGTGTGGTACAGCGGCGGCCTCTATCATATCGTGGTGAACTGCTGGAGTGCCCGCAAGGCGTTTCACCTGACATCTCCCGACGGCATCAAGAACTGGACGTACCGGGGCGTGGCCTACGATCCGACCGCCGACTTTGTGCGATATACGGATGGGACTTTGAATCATTGGAACCTCATGGAACGTCCCGGCGTGGTCCTGGAAAATGGCCATGTGGCGTGGTTCACCTTTGCGGTCGTCGATGTTCCCAAATGGCAGGAAAAGGGCAACGACAACCACGACAGTAAAATCCTCGTTGTTCCATTCGACGGTGCGGCCCTGGATCGCGACCTGCAAAACGCTCCCAAGACTACGCAACCGGCTGCTTCACCCGCGCAGCGACAATAAACCGGCGGTCCCATGAAAAGCAACCTCTCACCGCCTACCGGTGGCGTGCATCTCAATTGGTCACCCGGCTGATGACAAAGAGCCGCGAACAAGATTCAATTCCGAGTAACGAGAATCTCTTCATCCACTGTCCATTTTCTTGGTGGAAGTCCACCCAACATTTGATATAAAGGAGACACATAATGCGTAACAATCTGAAAAGTATTCTGGGTCTGGTCAGCGGTGTCCTGCTTGCCGGTCTTTCAACCGGCATCTCAGCGACTATTGACCCGGTCAAGACCGTTCGTGAGATGTCCCCGGGCTGGAATCTCGGTAATGCCATGGATGGCATACCCAATGAGGATTCATGGGGCAACAAACCAACCAGGGAAACCACCATTGAAGACATCCAGAAAGCCGGATTCAAGACCATCCGCATGCCCGTGACCTGGACGCATCACATGGGTCCGGGGCCGGATTACACGATAGACGAAAAATGGATGAACCGCGTTGAAGGGGTCGTTGACTGGGGCTTGAAAAGAGACCTCTACGTTATTTTGGATGTCCATCACGATTCCTGGGAATGGATGAATGTCATGGCTGTGGATCCCAAGACCGGGAAATACGTCAATGACTTCAATACTGATATGCCCAGGCTGGAGAAAGTCTGGGCGCAAATCGCCAGACGGTTCAGTCAGAAAAGCGGCAAGCTCATATTTGAAACATTAAACGAGCCCAATGACGGAATGTACACCGGGGATACCAAGGATGAAAAACCGGCGGACCCCAAGCATCCAGCCGTCCGGCACGACCTTTCATCTGAAGAGATGCGCACGATCAATGACCGCATCCTGAAATTGATTCGAAAATCCGGAGGACTCAATGATGAACGCCTGGTCATGGTCACCCAACAGGGAAATATCGAGAGAATGACCCTGAAGGGATATACCGCGCTCAATGATCCCGCGATCCTTATGACCATCCATCCTTATAGCCTTTGGGAGTTCGTGGCAGGACAGACGGGGCATTACACCTGGGGTACCATGAAGGACAAGCGCAATGTGGATGGCTTGTTCAACCACCTCAATAAGACTTTTGTAAAAAAGGGACTTCCCATAGTGGTCGGTGAATGGGGCGCCGGTCCAAGCACTGAAAGGTTCTCGAAATGGTACTACTATAATTACCTGGCGCGGAAGATGCACCAATTCGGCATGGCCGACGTCTGGTGGGACAACGGAGCCGACCATTTCGACCGGGATGCGCGCGTCTGGCGGGATGAGACAGTCAAAAACATCATCGTGAATGCCGCACAGGGAATAGCCAATTCCTTTGTGATGACCTCCGATATTTTCGTGAACGCGAAATCCGCGATTAAAGACATGTCCTTTCCCGTGGAACTGAACGGCAATGAGTTGATGGACATCACTCTGGGAGACAAGAAACTTGTTCAGGGAACGGATTATACGGTCAATCAGAAAAAAACTTCGGTCACATTCTCTGAACCATTCCTGAAAACGGCCGTTGACCAGAAGAAGATCGGACTTCAGGGAATCCTGAAATTCGATTTCTCGGCAGGCGCCGACCAGCCTGTGAACATCGTGGTTTGCGACCAGCCTGTGGTTGACAAGAAATCCCTGGTTCTGGACCCGTCTGTCGCAGACATCAGGATTCCCGTGGATTTCAAGGCCATGAAACTGGCAGCAGTCAGGCTTGTTGACAAGGCGACTGGGCAGTCCATCAAGGAAAAGCGGACTTCCTATGTCAATTTTGGCGATTTCGTTTACGACGATAATTCGGTGACCCTGAAGTCCGTCCTTCTGCGCAGGATAAAGGCTGATGCCGTGATCACCCTCGAATTCTGGCCCAAGGCCACCTCGCTCGACCTGGTTGTGAAGCATGTTTCCGGTGTTCCTGGCGCCAATCCGTTTCTTCCCAGTTGGGAGTACATCCCCGACGGTGAGCCCCGGGTGTTCGGCGACCGGGTGTATCTCTACGGATCCCACGACACGGCTGGCTCGACGAAGTTTTGTGACTACAAGCTCAAGGTGTGGTCGGCGCCGCTGAGCAACCTGAACAACTGGCGGGATAAGGGGGATTCATTCCATTCCAGGGCCGATGAGGAGCATGCCGATGATGTGCCCTGGTCGGACAACGAGTTGTATGCGCCCGATGTGGTTGGGAAGGGCGGGAAGTACTACTTGTACTTCTTCGTGGTCGGCGCTCCGGGCGGTGTGGCGGTCAGCGACACGCCGGCCGGGCCATTCAAGCTGGTTTCAAAGATCGTGGCGCCTCCAGGATCGCCTGCCGACTTCGGCGGCTGGGGCAGTTACGCCGATCCGGGGGTGTTGGTTGATGATGATGGTTCTGTTTACATCTACTGGGGCTACCAGCGCTCCCACATGGCGCAGATCAATCCCGCCAACATGTACGAGATACTGTCCGATACCTACAAACCCGACATCATCCCCAACCCACCGCCGTTCAACTTTTTTGAAGCGGCGTCCATGCGGAAGATCGGCGGCACGTACTACTTCATCTATGCCGATGGCGGCATCCTGGTTTACGCCACCAGCAAATCCCCCAAGGGTCCCTTTGCCTACGGCGGGCGGATCATCACCAACGGCAGGGATTACCCCGGCGGCAACATCCACGGCTCGCACTGCAACCTCAACGGGCAGTGGTACATCTTCTACCACCGGATGAGCAACAACACGGTCTTCTCCAGAAGAGCCTGCGCAGAACGGGTGACGATCGAGACCGATGGAAGCATCAGGGAAGTGGAGCAGACCTCGCTGGGATTCCGCGAGAAGCTCGATCCCTACCAGGAGACCCCGGCCGACATCGCCTGCGTGCTCAAAGGCGGCAACTACATAACGGAGTTGGACCGTAGCACCCACCCGGTCATCAAGAACAAGAACAACTGCGTGATCGGGTACAAGTATTTCGACTTCGGAGCCCAAGCCGATGGTCATGTCACCGAGTTCTCTGCCCAGATACGCAAAGGCCCGGGCTCCGGCCGGATAGAGATCTGGATCGATGCGACCGCCACCGGGAGGAAGATCGGGACGCTCGATCTCAATCTCCCAGCCGGCGATTCCTGGCAGAACCCGTCCACCAAAGTGGAGAACGTCAGCGGCCGACACGCCCTGTATCTCAAATTTGTGGGTGATGATGCCAGTGAGATGATTGCCGACCTCAAGTCATTGACTTTCACGATTTCCGGAACCACGCGATAGGCTGCTGAGCACATGAATACCAAACCGTTCCAGTCACTGCCGGCGATTCTCATCTTCTGCCTCGGGAGCCTGAGTGCGCTGAGCGCGGATGTCAACTTGCCGCGACCGAAGGACGCCGCCACGCCGGATTTTGGGCCGAACGTGCTGATATTCGATCCCTCCATGACCAACATCCAGGAGCAGATGAACGCGGTCATAGCCAGGCAACAGCGCGCCCAGTTCGGCACCAACCGCTATGCTTACCTGTTCAAGCCGGGCAAATACGAACTGGATGTGCAGATAGCCTACTACATGCACCTGATGGGCCTGGGTCGCTCGCCGGATGACGTGCAGATCACCGGCGCGGTGCGTTCCAGGTCCCCGCGCGGCGCGCTGGTCAACTTCTGGCGCACGGTGGAGAACTTCTCGGTAGTTCCCACCATCGATACCAACAATGTTAACACCTGGGCCGTCTCGCAGGCCGCAACCATGCGACGGGCCCACATCAAGGGCAACCTGAACCTCTGGGAAAACGGAGGCTCCAGCGGCGGCTACCTGGCCGACTCCAAGGTTGACGGCACGGTCACGTCCGGCTCACAGCAACAGTGGTTTTCGCGCAACGACGAGTGGGGCAGATGGAACGGCGGGATTTGGAGCATGGTCTTCGTCGGCACGATCAATCCCCCGACGGGTCAGTGGCCCGCCAGGCCCTACACCGTCGTCGAGAAGACGCCGCTGGTCCGGGAGAAACCTTATCTCATCATTGACGACGCCGGGAAATACGCTGTCTTCGTTCCCGCTCTCAAGACCGGGGCCACGCAGGGAACGAGCTGGTCCGGCGGAGCCACGGCCGGCACCGTACTGCCCATCGACCAGTTCTATATTGCCCGCCCGGATAAGGACACTGCCGCCACCATTAACGCCGCCCTGAGTCAGGGAAAGAACTTGATCCTGACTCCCGGCATCTACCAGGTGGACACCCCGATTCTGGTGACTCGTCCGAACACGGTGGTGCTGGGCCTGGGACTGGCGACGCTGGTGCCGGACAAGGGAACGTCGGCCATGGTGGTTTCCGATGTCGATGGCGTGATGATTTGCAGCATCCTGTTTGATGCGGCGCCCGCCAAGTCCCCATCGCTGCTTCAGGTTGGCGAGCCGGGCAGCAAGGCATCACATGCCTCCAACCCGATCTTTCTGTACGACATCTTCGGCCGTGCCGGAGGGCCACAGGCTGGAGTCGTGGACACCATGGTGGTCATCAACAGCAGCGATGTGGTCGGTGACTGCTTATGGCTGTGGCGGGCGGATCACGGCAACCGCGGAACCGTGGGCTGGGATATCAACAAGAACGATCGCGGTCTGGTCGTGAATGGCAACAATGTCACCATGTACGGCCTGTTCGTCGAGCACTGCCAGGAATACCAGACGCTTTGGAACGGCAACGGCGGCCGCGTTTACTTCTACCAGTGCGAAATGCCCTACGATCCGCCCAGCCAGGATGCTTGGCGGCATGGCGACGTGCTCGGATACGCCGGCTACAAGGTCGCCGACAATGTGACCACGCACGAGGCATGGGGCATCGGCGTCTATGCCTACTTCCGGGGCGCGCCGATCCTGGCCGAGAACGGCATCGAGGCCCCTAAGGGCGCAGGGATCAAGATGCACCACCTGTTCAGCATCCGCCTGGGTGGCAACGCGGCCGTCGCCGGCATCAAGCACGTGATCAGCGGCGTTGGCGATCCCGTGACCAATACCCCTGGCGTCAGTCGAGGAGCATCCCAGAAGGCGACCGTCAACGAATATCCGTGATTCGCGTATGCCGACAATTCTCACCAATCGAAACGGTGCAGGTTCAGAACATAGGTAACACTTAGCCCGGGAGGGAAAACTGAAAAGACCTTTAGCTTTTGGCCTTGCCACTGTGAGCATTACACCATGCCCTTCACCGTAACGCATCCACTGGGAAGACTCCCAACTTTCCCCGAACTTCAAGATCTGGCCAGACAGCATGATGTCCAGATCAATGGCAACGAACAGGCCGGTGGCTTCTGGCATCCCGACCCGGAGCATCCCAAGGTAAAAGGAAATTATACCTTTGCGCAGAACGGCGACATCCGTGGCGATTTTACCGGCCACGTCATCGGGAAACTGACCGGGATATTCGTATTTATGACTGGAAAAGCCGAGATCACAATTACCGAAAAGCCATTCCTGCTTCCCGAGGCGGTTTTGAAATCAAAGCTATCAGAGGCGCTGAAAGAGTTCTGCGCCAACTTTCCACCGGAGGTGTAAGCAAAGGCTAAAAGCTAAAGGCTGAAACTGAAAAGACCTTTAGTGGCGCCATGGCTATTGGCGATGATGGCAATATCATTGGCTACGGCACGACCGCAGGAGGGCAAACTCACGCCTTCCTGCTTGCAGTGCCCGAGCCTTCAACGTCAGCGTTGCTGGCCTTGGCCGCAGCCGGTTTCATCTTTTCACTCCGCCGCAAATACCAGATTTCGCCGCGGCGGAACGGGAGGGTTTAAGGGAAGCGGGTGGCGACAAAAATTCCGCTCCTCACGGTGCGGGGCGGCGGGCGGTGGCGGTGGATTTCACTCGCGAAAGCTTTCGGAGTTGAACACAGTCGCGCAATCACACCTGTTCAAAGAGATACGGCCGTAATCCTTCACCTCCGGCAGCGCAGCAGAGATGCGTTTATGTCCATTTTTAAAACATCAAGCCGACGTTTTTGAGACTTAATTCCGCCAGTCAGTGGACTGATGAGCCGGGAATTCACGAAATCAGCTTAAAATCCAGCAGGCGATGCCTTTGGCTTGGCAGTTGCTGCAACAATAAGAGGCAGGGAATCAGGTCCAACCAGACGGTTTTCCTGCGAAACAAGTGATTCAGGCCATAACCATAAATCTTCAAAGCGTCGTTTCGAGGCGCAAACGGAAAGCCGCCAAGAAGTTCTTTATCGGCCTGATGGTGTTCGCTCTCGCCTTTGCGGCATTTTTCTACTGGCAGCATTTCAACCATTTCAGGCATGTCCAAGTGCCGGCAACTGCCAGCCGCACCGCTCCAGTCGCCACCGTTCCAGCCGCCACCGCTCCAGCCGCCACCGTTCCAGCCGCCACCGCTCCAGCCGCCACCGTTCCAGCCGCCACCGCTCCAGCCGCCACCGCTCCAGCCGCCACCGCTCCAGCGGCCGTTAAACCGGCACTGGCAGCCACTTCGCCGAAGACTGACAACCACCCGGCGCTCACAGAAAGCGACAATCAGGTTGCCACAAAAGCCGCCACCGTTGGTTTCGCTGATTCTTTGATGGGAGCCCTCTCGCCATCCGCCAAAGCGGCAACCGTCCAACGGGAAATGCAGCCCGCACCCAAGCAGGTGACAGAAACTGCCAAGCCGGCGAAACGAGTGGCGATCCAGACCGCAGCCGTGTCTTCGTTCCCCCGCAAGCCGCAAGCGATGACCGCCGAGCAAAAGCGGTTGGAGGTCGCGCAGGACGGTTTTGCCCATGTCCTGGATATGGCAGGCAAATATCCCGACACTTACGGGTTCTTGCCTGACGAAAGATTAGCGGCTGCCAAGCTGGGCGATGCCATCCCCGTTTATCGGATTGCGCAGCAAGGTCGGGAGAGATACGCAGGGCAACCGGTCATTTCCTTGTTCAAGCCGGCGGATGAATGGGTCTATCCAATCATTTTGGAGAACCGTATCCGCTATCTGGTGCAGGTCCGATACGTCGGGCACGACTATGTCCTTGGACACGGTTCCCGCGCGCTGGCCATGGCCTATGATAAAATTCTGGCTCGCTGGCCGGCCAGCGAAGGATTTCATCCGCAGCTGGTCACCATTCCGAACCAGCCTTTCTATTACTTTACCATCCCGGAACTGCCGGACCAGAACATCACGGACACCAGCCGGATGTTCGACATCAACCCGTCCCTTTCACCCGCCACCATCAGGCTCGCAAGTTGGCGGTGAGGCGCGGAGAAAAATCCCGAAGGGATATAATCAATCAGCCCAGCGTTGACCGGTGAAACCGGGCTACGCTAGGTGGCGAAACGCAAATTGAAATCAACCCTGAAGGGGGTTGAATCAGGTGAAGTAAGGATTTTTCACGCCGCGCTCGGCGTAATCCTTCAGGCAGACGAGCAGATGTCCCCACGTCGTGTTGCAGAAATGGCAATGGTCGCCGCCGCGTTCCCAGCCGCCGTGACAGAATTTCAGCAGCACCTCGTCGTCCTGCGGTTCGAGGATGAATTCCTGCGTCGTGCCGACCCAATCCGTCGAAGTGCTCTCGACGCATTTCCTGCGCACGAGCGAGGGCGGCATCAATTGCTCGATGCGCATCTGAAAAACGGTCGAATGGTCGAAGAAGCCAAAGACCGCCATGCCGCCGGTGCTGGCGTCCATCTTCACATCGGTCGTCCACCACGCGCGGATGC
>JADGRT010000355.1 GCA_017880715.1 Verrucomicrobiia bacterium
CGCGCCAATGACAGTATGAATTGCTATAGGTTCTGGGTTTAAAATTGAGCGTTGAATGTTCGATGTTCAGTGTTCTGTCTTCTTCCTTTATGATGAACCACGCATGAAACCGCTGGAACCACCGGACAGCCATCATCTGTCAGCCGCCATCGGCTGGCTGGGATTGGGCAACGTCGTGGAGGCCGGCGCGGAACTGGAAAAAATTGCGCCGCAATTCCAGTCCCATCCGGACGTGCTTGCCGTCCAATTCGACATTCACGCCGCCGCCGGGAAATGGGATGCGGCGGCGGAAATTGCCGGGACGCTCACCCAACTGGAACCGGAAGAACCGGGCGTATGGATTTCACTGGCGTATGCGACCCGGCGGAAAACCGGCGGTGGAATTCCCCAGGCCCGGGCGATTCTGATTCAAGCCCAACAGACATTTCCCAAGGAACAAATCATCGCCTACAACCTGGCGTGCTATGACTGTCAATTGGGTGATTTGGACGCGGCCAAAGCCTGGCTGGATAAAGCGTGTATGCTGGGCGATGCCCGCAAAATCAAACACATGGCCCTGCAAGACCCGGACCTGGAACCGTTGTGGCCGGACATCCGCGGGACCTGACTTGGCACAAGGTTGAAGGTTGGCGATCCAAATCCCAAAACGATTGCAGACGTTTCAATCACACCCTGCAGCGAAAAGTCAAAGGCAGGAGATATGTGTCACAACTAGGGACCGATCCTTGATGGGAGCAGGAATTATCTTCTGGGGATGTTCATGAGGTCAAAACGGTTGGCGTGATAGAACCAGCCGTAGACTGCTAACAGGACATAGGCATCCAGCATGGCCAACACCGGGAAAATCCAAGCGGCCGGTGTGGGCACCAGCAAGCTCGCCGCGCCAAGCCCCAAAAATGCCCCGCCTAGGCTCATCATTGCCGCAAACAGCATCAAGGTCCGTACCCGAAACTTTGAACTATCGTTGGTGCCGCCGCTGAAGGCAAACATGATGAAAATGAACCGGGTTGCAAACAGCAGGATGCTGGTCTTGAAGCTGATGATGATTCCCATTTGCCATGGCCAATCAAACATCATGGCGACGAGCGTGCCACAGACTGTGATGAAGGGAATGAACAACGGGAGTTGCACCACGGAGCATTTGACAAGCAGGCGGGATAATTCCCGGTAACCGATACCAAAGCCGGCATAGACCGGAATATTCACCCCGCTGCAAAACATCGGTCGAAATGCAACACCATTGTTCATCGTTTGCGCCAGCGCCTGCATGACCGTGATGAACAGGCCAATTCCCAAGACCCAGAGTTTGCCAGTTGGACTGACCAGGCCGACGACAAAGGCCGCCGTCACGGCAATCACAAGGTTCCGCAGGGCCTTGAGCCACGGAGCGATGATGGCATAGCCCTTCGGAAACACGAAATCAGACAGGACCTTTTCCCGCGCATCCATCCAGTTCCAAAGCCATTTCTCATACCAGCCGCGTTGATGCCATGACTCCGGCACCAGGAACAGCCGGGAATCCACCATTTCTTCGATGGCCGTCAACCCCAGGTGATGCGATGACTGCGCCGCCGGACTGGCTTCCATCAAGTCGTGTTCGTCCATCAAATCTTCTGCGTCCATGCCCGAGACAAGGTCGGGCACCACCGGGAGAATCTGTTCCTCGAATCGAAAGTCATTCCGCAGCCGGTTCAGTGAATTTTTCAGCGACCAGATGACGAGAGCGACTGGAATCAGCAGCAGGGCAGACCACCGGCCTTCCGGCAGCAGCAATTGGAACAACGAAACCGGCCACCCGGTGGGCAGCAGGAGATTCAGGTCCGGTGCCGTCCGATCTAGGAGATTCAACAACGCGTTGCCTACGATGTTATGGGCAAAAAGCAGAAAAAGGCCGAAGATAACCAGACTGGCGGCGAACATTTGATACACTTTTCTCGGAACGTGGATCAGGCAGAGCGCGGTCAGCGCCATCAACGTCAGCCATGACAACAGGGCGATGGGCTGCACCGCCAACCATTGGGCTGCGGAAAACTTCAGGAACAATCCCAAGGCTCCGAAGCCGGCAACCAGATCCAGCAGAGACATGAATGCCTTGCGGAGAAACTTCTGCAGCTCCCACCGGAAGATGGTCGCCTCCGGAACCGGGAGCAATCTCAGCGTCGGGATGTCGAGGTGTTCATGGAGGAGCGCCCACAGACTTTGGGCGCGAATAAAGACCCACCCGAAGGTCCACAGCGTGATCAATGCCAAGCCTGTGACCGGATGCCCGGTCGCCGCGGTAATGGCAAATACGCCACCCCCAAATGCAATGGACAAAACACCACGGAAAAACCACCCCAGGTTGGCGTGCTTTCGGAATTTTTTGGCCTGGCGATACTCCTTTTTCAATTCACGTGATTCGCGAATGGCCCTTTTTACGCCACGGCGAAGCTGTCTCTGAAACTGGGGCGAGTGCAGCTTCATGACTTGCTTTCCCGCAACTGGCGGAACATTTCCTGCAGCACGTTGTCCTTGTCCGAGGCCTGCTGCCGTAGTCGCTCCAGCGTGTCAAACGCGCGGATGGCGCCCTTGTGGATGAGGCAGACGCGGTCGGAAAACCGCTCGGCCACGTCGAGGATTTGGGTGGAATAAATGATCGTCCGGCCGCGTTCGGCTGCCGCGCGGGCATACCGCTTAAACGCATCAATGCCTTGCGGATCCATGCCCGAGGCGAAAGGTTCATCCAAAAGCCAGATTTCGCGGTCGGCGGCCAGCAGGGCCACCAAGCCGGCCTTGTAAGCCTGGCCGCGGGAGAGCGAATACACCGGACGCAACGCCAGCGGCAGCAGGTCGAATTCACGGAGCAGTTCCAGGACACGTTTCTCACTGCCTTCACCGTCGGCATCATACAGCCGCAGGACCATCGCGATGTTGCGCAAAACCGAGTGTTCCCAGAAGAGGAAGGGAAAATCGGGGAGGAGATACATGCGCCGACGTAGGTCCAGCCGGTCGCGGCGGAATTCCTGGTCATCAAAAAAGACCTCGCCCTTGTCCGGCGCGGCGATGCCGGTGAGGCAACGAATGAGGGTCGTTTTACCGGCCCCATTCGGGCCCAGCAAACTCACAATCTGGCCCGGCTCAATCACCAGCGACACATGATCCAGCGCGCGCAGCGACTGGTAGGATTTCAACACCCCGCGAAGTTCGATTTTCATAGCCCGTTTAAACGCAAACAACTCCTGCCGGGAACATTTGATTCCGACGATTCCGATGGATGGGGCAGGGGCACGCCTTCGAATTTGCGGCCAAACTAGCCGCCGTTCCACAAGCGGGAGATTATGGTGACCGCTCACGCTAATAGATAACCTCTTTATGACCTCTTTACGGCTTTGCGCCTCCCCACAGCCTTTTCAGTTTCGTCTGCCGCGCCGACGCCCTCGGGATGGACGTGCCGGCGCCCCGCGCGGAGGCGCGTTCCAGCGTCCCACCGGCGGTCGCGTAAAGCTTCCAACTTCGTCCCGCGTTGCGGGACTTCCGCCTTCGCGATGCTTCGGCGCGACAGGTCGCCACGCGGCAGGCCGTGCGCCCGGTTTGCGGTCTTCCACGAGACGGAAGTCCACCTGCTTCTTGAACGTGTCCACCTTCGCCACTTGCACCGTCAACTTGTCGCCCAGACGGATCGTGCGGCGGGTGCGGCGGCCCGTGAGATTATTGCGCGCGGCGTCGAACACATAAAAGTCATCCTCCATCGTGGACAATGGCACCAATCCGCTCATCGCCAGCCCGGTCACATCCACAAAGAAGCCGAAGTTGCGCACGTCGGTCACCAGCGCGGGATAATGCTCCGGCTTGCCGGATTGCAACTGCGCCTTCAGGAACGCGAACAGTTTCACGTCCTTGCTGTCGCGTTCGGC
>JADGRT010000038.1 GCA_017880715.1 Verrucomicrobiia bacterium
AGCTGGCCGCGACGATGATCGCGAGGTTCTACGACCTCGAAAACGGCGGTTTCTGGCAGACACCCGCCCACACCGCGCATCTCATCCTCCGGTTAAAGGAAGATTACGACGGGGCGGAACCGGCTGGCAATTCGGTGGCGGTCTTGGCGTTGTTGAAACTGGCGGCCATCACCCAGCGCGATGATTTCAAAGCCGCCGCCGAAAACAGCCTTCGCCATTTTTCCGACCGCCTGGCGCACTTTCCCCAGGCGGTTCCCTTCCTCCTAATGGCCCTGGACTATTGGATTGCCGACCGGAAACATATCGTCATCACCGGCCAGCCGGAAACTCCGCTGGCTCGTTTATTGATCAACGCCGCCCATGGCGCCTTTCAGCCTTACAAAGTCGTCATGGGCAATCAGGGTCCGGTGGATCCTTTTGCAAAAAGCCTGACTTCGATCAACGGCAAAGCCACCGCCTACCCCTGCACGGGCAGGGAATGCCAGACGCCCATTCATAACCCCAGACAACTTCAAAAGTGGTTGTCGGCGTAGATCCGCGCAATCCGTGGTCGCAATATCAAATATCGTTGGCTAACTTTCATACCACTTCGGAAAAACCATGCCGCCGGGTGTGGTCGAGCCGGATAGGGCCCGCCGCAAACGTCCGGCGGAAAAGCGCGTGGCGCGCGCGAACAGGCGCCGGGTTAACCGTCGCCGTCGCGAGTCGGCACTGAAAAACCCTCGCAAATAGGAACCCAGACGCGCCCCATTCCAGTCGAGGACAAAACTCCAGAGCAAGGCCCGCTCCAACGCCGGGTGCGGGCTGTTCCGCGGCGAGGGCGGCAGAAAATCGAAACCGCGAAAACGCTCGCCACTGGGATCCCATAGTTCCGGCCGCCAGTACGGCGTGCCCGGTAGCGGCGTGAGCGGAATGAAAAATGCCTTGTCCAATTCCAATTCCACCGACACCCGGTACATCGCCCGCAGGGTGGCCGCCGTGTCGCCCGGCAGGCCATAGATGAACGAGCCCACCGTGAAAACCTGGGGATACTGCTCGGCGATCAAATGCAAGGCCGTTCGAACCTCCTCCAGACGGGTGCTTTTGCGAAAGGTCCGCAGCCCTTCGGCATCCGAACGCTCGATGCCCAAATAGATCTCGTTAAGCCCGGCCTCGACGCATGCGTTTAAAGCGCCAGATGCCGCGTCGCGCACGATGCCATCCGCTCGCACCCAGGCGCTCTGACCGATGCGGATGTCCTTTTTCAGCAGACGCTCGGCCATTTGCGCCGGCACCGTGGAATCGGCATTGAAACAAGGATCAACCCAGCCAAGATAGCGCCGGTGGTGCTGCTGGATGAGCCATTCGACTTCAGCCACCAGACGCTCCGGCGATTTGAGCCGCAGACGGGACGCGGGCTGCCCACCGCGCATTTCCGCCATCTGCCGCCAAAGGACGCAAAACTCGCAACTGCCAACACAGCCCCGGCCCAGTTCGATGGCGGCCAAATCAGGATGATTTCGGCTGTGGCGACCATAACGATGCGTCGGCAACAGATCATACGCCGGAAAGGGCAGTTGATCCAAATCCGGCAGCAAGGGACGCGATGGTGTGGTGATGACCTGTCCATCCTGAATAAACGAAATGCCCGGCACCTGGCTTAGGGTCTCAGCGCTGGAATCCCGCAATGCCTCTACCAACTCGACGATGGTGATTTCTCCTTCACCATGAACCACGGCGTCCACCCACCCGCCCTGCAGCACCTGAGGGGCAACGTGGCTGAAGAAACAACCACCGGCGATGACCTGGGCGCCTACGGCCTTGGCCAGGCGCGCCAGCCGAAATCCTTCCACGCAACTGACTGCCTCCTCGCCCATGCCCACGAAGGCGGGCTGCAATCGGCGGATTTCCCCCTCCAGGGTCCGCCAACCCATCTGCCAAGCCGGTGCGTCGAGAATCGCCACGCGCAAATCGCGAACGCGCGCGCGCAAGCTCGCCGCCAGCGAGGCAAATGCCAAAGGAGGCCAGAAGGCGCTGGCGGGGCCGTTGAACGGCCAGAGTGGTCGCGGTGGCCGGACAAACAGGAACAGTTCATTCATGCCGGAAAACGCGCCCGCATCACGCCCACCCAATCCGCCAGCATCCGGAATGCGCAAAACAGGTTGGCCGCCACCAGCCCCCATAACAGACTGAATCCGGCCAATCCGGCAAGGGCCAACCCCGTGCCGGCCCAGCGGTAAGATGAAGCCGCCAACCAGGGAATACCGACGATGCCCGCGAGCACAACCAAGCCGTAAACACTAATTAAGCGCCAGGGCGTACAGCCACCGACCGTAGCGCAGATTTCCAATCTGCTGTATCGCCGACTTCCAGTCGGCAGACCGTTCGAGGGCCGAAGCGGCGGCGGATTGGAAATCCGCGATCCAGCAGGTTGGAAACCAGCGCTGCCGATACGCAAAAAACCAACGAGACCCAAGCCAAAGAGCATTCCGGTGGCCGTGCGCAACCAGTCGTTCTGCGGCACCCAATGAAAACCGAAAGGAACCATCTGGAGCAGAAACAGTCCGTAGATCTGAAGCCACCGCGAAGTCGGCGGCATCCGCAACCCATATTGCAGCAAGCCCCCCATAGCCGCGCCCACATAAAGCCCGGTGCAGCGCTGGCAGAAAGGCAGCCATTCCCCGCCCGGCGACCAGGTGTGCGCCAGGTTTTGGCCGCAGACATGCGAAAAGAGATGCGTTAGCAAGTCTTCCATTTTTCGGAGGGATTAATGGGAAAAGACCGGCACCGGCACCGGCACTCTCGTGATCTTGCGCGCAGCATGGCTCAAGTCAACCAGGTACAAGCCACAGGCTTCCTGGCGCAGTTGGGCATCCTCGATGAAATCGGTCAAATACGTCGAGGCCACCGCTGCCTTGCGTCCGTTCGGCGACACGGCGATCTGGAAATAAAAAATGCTCTCCGTGACGTCCCGACTCTTCATGGCCTTGGCGGGCAGGTCCAGAATGGGAACCAAACGCACCGCGCTGCCGTCGAGAGGAATCTCGGCCAACCCATACTGGGCCGACTCGCCTTTAACCCGGTGGTAAGCGGCATAAACCCGCCGGCCGTCGGGAGCCCAAACCAGATTTCCGGGCGTGCCGAATTCACCCTCGGAACCGAGCGCGATCTTTTGATCCAAACCCTGCTTGGAGCAGATCAGCAGATTGAATTGATCATTGACCTTGTCCATCACCGCAACGCGTTGAGCGCTCGAGTCAACGGCCAGGAAAATGCCCAGGTCTTGCTTGGCATTGCCGCTGAGTGGATTGACTTTAAACAGCGGATTGAGCGTCATGGTTTCCGGATCCAGCCTTCCAAATTCGCACGAGGTGTTGGTGCCGGTTTGTTCGGTGAGATAGAAAATGGCCTTGCCCTGGCTTAGTAGCCGCGGGCTGGGATCGAAATGATTGGTTTTGATCTCGCCGGTTTTCCAATTCAGCCGCACCAGCGGATCGCCCATCTCAAACAGGTACTGATCCGTGACCGGCAACGGCAGCACCATCGCCGCTTCCGAATCGGACTTCCCCCCTCGAGGAAGCACGAAAAAACGGGTGGGCTGGCGGTTGCCGGACAAAGGCAGAATCACGGCCAGCGATTCGCTATCGCTGTCCGGCCAGAAAAGCAGCGCGGCGGCTTTGCCATCGGGCAGCCATTGCGCGCGGATCATGGTGGGCTTGCTCTCCGGCCGGGAAAAGGTGAAAAGGGTTTCGCTCTTCCTGGCGTTCAGGTCGTAGATTGCCACCGAGAAGTTGGTGACGGCCGGATCGTAGGAAGGATAGAGGATTTGGGTGCCATCGGGGCTGAACGAGGTGCAGGCCAGCACATAAATTGCCAGCGACGCCAATCCCACCAGGGCCAGCATCGAATTACGGGTTGTCGTTTTCATTTTTGCAGCTTTTGGCGGCTATTCATCGGTGGTCCATCTCGTGGTCTCCTGAGTACATGGGACGCTACACCTCGATACCCCGGCAAGCAATACTTTTAAAACATGCTGTCGCAATGAGTAGGATTGGGTGCGCTTCTCACTTTTTTCGGAGCGCGGACATTCCTGTCCGCTTTGGCGTTGACCAGAACCAAGAGGCGGACAAGAATGTCCGCGCTCCTGATCCACAAGGTTTTGGGTGTCGGGAAAAAGTGAGATGCGCACCCGGTCAATTTTCCCTGGTTACGCCTCCGCAAAGAACGGTTTCAGCACATTGCGGGCGACCTTGAGGGCGCGTTTCCGGCCGGCCAGGGTCTTGCCAAAGGTGTCATCCTCAACCTCGATGCAGACCGGACCGTCGTAGCCGACTTCCCTAAGCGTGCCGACAAACCGGCCCCAATCGATTTCCCCAAAGCCAGGGATGCGGGGCTGGTGGTACTGCAATGGCGTGGCCAGAATGCCCACGTCGTCGAGTTTGCCTAAGTCCACCCGGACATCCTTGGCGTGGACGTGAAACAATCGACTCTTGAATTCGTGCAGGGGCTTCAGCCAGTCCATGTGCATCCAGACCAGGTGGGACGGATCGTAATTGAGTCCAAAGCTGCGGCTGGGGATGGCCTCGAACATGCGGCGCCAAATGGCCGGACTCGAGGCGAGATTCTTGCCGCCAGGCCATTCATCAACGGTGAACAGCATGGCGCAATTCTCGATCCCCACGCGAACGCCCTGGTCCTCGGCAAAGGCGATCAGCGGCTTCCAGGTTTTGAGAAAGCGCGGCCAGTTGTCGTCCACGGACTTCGTCCAGTCGCGCCCGATGAACGTGTTGACCTGGTTCAGCCCCAACCGGGCGGAGGCGCGAATAACCCGCTTGAGATGGTCCACCGCTTTCCTGGCGGCGGCCGCGTCCGGATCGAGCGGGTTCGGATAATAGCCCAACCCGGAGATGCCCACGTGATGTTTTTCCAGCAGGGCGCGGACATCCTCGGCGCGGGTTTTGGTGAAGCCGGCGACATCGAGGTGGGTGACGCCGGCGTATTTGCGTTCGGCCTTGCCGACGGGCCAGCACATGATTTCGACGCACGCGAAGCCTTCGCCCGAGGCGAACTCGAGCACCTCGTCAAGAGTGAGCTCCGGCAGAATAGCGCTAACGAATCCCAGTTTCATATTTGATCTCCATTCACCTTCACCCACGCTTGGTTTCGGTGACTTTTTTCCACCGCTTCGCAAACCTTGACCTCCTGATGTCCGTCCTCGGGCGTGGCAAAGAGCCGCGGAGCTTTGCCACCCGTCGCGATGGTTTGGTAAACATTCCGAAACAGCATCTTGAAGGTATCAGGGAACCCTTCGACATGTCCCGCGGGATAGTCCATGAACCCGGTGGCGCCTTCGCGGAAGGCCGGCGTGTTGCGCACGGCGACCTCGTTGGCGGTGTCGCGATTGCCGAACCAAAGCGTTTCGGGCTCCTCGGAGTTCCACCAGGCCGATTTCTTCGATCCGTAGATTTCGATCCGGATACAGTTCTTCCGTCCAGCGGCAACCTGCGACACGCTCAGGTTGCCTCGCGCGCCGTTGCTAAATTCCAGTAAAACGAAGCCAAAATCCTCGGTCTTGACCGCATAGGTGGCGTACTTCATTCCAGTGGCGGCTTTGGAAAACGTCTGCACCTCGCCCAACGGGCGTTTGCGGTTTTTGTGAAAAGTGGACAAGTCGGCGAAGACCTGCGTGATCTTGGCGCCGAGAATGAAAGAAACGGTGTCCATCCAATGCGTGCCAATGTCGGCGACCGCGCGCAGCTTGCCGCCTTCCTTGGGCAGCAGGCGCCAGTTATAGTCCGTGTCCTTGAACAGCCAGTCCTGCAGGTAGGAACCATTGACATGAATGATGTCGCCCAACTCACCGTGGGCGACGGCATTTCTGAGCCGCAGCACGGCGGGATAAAAGCGAACGTTGTAATTCACGGCAAACACCGTTCCGGCTTTTTTCGCGGCCTTTACGATTTTGGCCGTCTCGCCGGCATGCATCGCCAGCGGCTTTTCGCAGACGACATGCTTGCCGGCTTCGATCGCGGCCAGCGACATCTCGCAATGAAACCGGTTGGGAGTGGTGATGTGGACGACATCCACGTTGGGCGATTGGAGGAGTTTTCGATACTGGAGATCGCCGAAGACTTCGGGGATGCCATATTGCCGGGCGGCCGCTTGGGCGCGATCGGTGGTATCGCAGACGGCGGCAACCGGAATGCCATTGCGGCGCAGGGCTTCGAGATGAACCGGGCCAATAAAGCCCGTGCCAATGATCCCGGCTTTGAGGGGTGCGATGGTCATACGCGGGAGATTTTCGGAAATTCGACGCCCGATCGCAAGTGAATTTTACGGCGGCAAATCTCGTAAAAATGTCTCTCATATTTTTAACCGCGGATCACGCGGATAAACGCGGATAAACACGGATAAGCGGGCTCACAAATCCCATTTTTATCCGCGTAAATCCGCGTAATCCGCGGTCGAAATTTCAAACATTATCTGCTTTTCATGGCCCAGGCTCCAAGGTACAAAGGGGGGCGTGAAAACCATAATCATTGCCATTATTTCCAGCGCGTGCATCAGCGCGTTGGTTTCAACCGGTGCGGCGGCGGCGGTCGGCACCGGACCATACTTCAAAGGGCCGGTCGGCCTGCAGCTTTACAGTCTGCGGGACGCTTTCAAGCAAGATGTTGCCGGGACCCTGGACCTGGCCAAGAGCTACGGTCCTAAGATCGCCGAGTTGGCCGGCACTTATAACCTGACACCGGCCCAGTTCAAAAAGGAGCTGGACGCGCGCGGCATTAAAGGCATCGGGAATCATTTCGACTATAATCTATTCAAGACCGACCCCGAGGCGGTGGCCAAAGACGCCCAAGCCCTAGGTCTGAAATATGCCGGGGTGGCCTGGATTCCGCACACCGGCAAGTTTACCGAACCAGACGCCCGCAATGCCGCCGCCGTGTTCAATAAGGCCGGCGAGGTCCTGGCCAAATACGGTATGAAGTTTTATTACCACAATCACGGCTATGAGTTTGAACCCTACCAGGACGGCACGCTCATGGACATCTTGGTCAACGAAACCAAACCCGAGTGGGTCGCGTTCCAGATGGACGTGCTCTGGAGCTTTTTTCCGGGACAAGACCCCGTTAAACTGCTCAAAAAGTACGGCAACCGATGGGAGTTGATGCACCTTAAGGACCTGAAGAAAGGCGTTAAAACGGGCGACTTGACTGGCGGCACCGATGTCGAGAACGATGTCGTTCTGGGCACCGGCCAAATCGACCTGGCCGCCACTCTCAAGGCCGCGGCCGAAGTCGGCGTGAAGTATTACTTCATCGAGGATGAATCCCCGCGGGCCAAGGAACAAATTCCCCAGAGCCTGAAATTCCTGGCAAAAGTGAGCTGGTAAGCCCCGGTTGATATAGAGCATTGAGGAAGTATTTGCACAATTCTCGGAGGGCTGAGTTAAACGAGGCCCTGATATTGCAGAGAAAAGTGAAGTGGGGCTCCCGGAGCTCGCCCCTCCGAAATGCGGGAACTTATGCAACGATCTATAGGCGAGCGGTGGCTTGTCTGGTTAGGGGCCTGCACAGTAAAACACTATGGCAAAAAAAGCATTGATTACCGGCATCACCGGGCAGGATGGTTCGTATCTGGCTGAGTTTCTATTGGCCAAGGGTTATGAAGTCCACGGCGTTATCCGCCGGGCCAGCACGTTCAATACCGGCCGCCTCGATCCTATTTACGCCGATCCGCATTCCGGCAAGAACCGGCTGTTCCTGCATTACGGCGACCTGAGCGATGCCAGCGCCCTGTCCCGCCTCATTGGCAAGATTCAACCCGAGGAAATCTACAACCTGGCCGCTCAAAGCCATGTGCGGGTCAGCTTCGACAGCCCCGAGTATACCACCGACGTCACCGCCACCGGCGCCGTGCGGTTGCTCGAAGCCATCCGGGAAACCGGCATCAAGCCGCGGTTTTATCAGGCGTCCTCGAGCGAAATGTTCGGCAAGGTCCAAGAGGTGCCGCAACGGGAAACGACGCCGTTCTATCCGCGCAGTCCCTACGGGTGCGCCAAGTTGTTCGCCTACTGGATCACGGTGAACTACCGCGAGTCCTACGGCCTCTACGCCTGCAACGGCATCCTGTTCAACCATGAATCCCCGCGCCGCGGCGAAACGTTCGTCACCCGCAAGATCACCCGCGCGCTGGCCCATATTAAAGCCGGACTGGAGGATAAACTGTTCCTGGGCAACCTGGACGCCAAACGCGACTGGGGCTATGCCAAGGAATATATCGAAGCCATGTGGCTGATGCTCCAGCAGGAGCAGGCCGATGATTATGTGATCGCCACCGGCGAAACCCATTCCATTCGCGAATTTCTCGACGTGGCCTTCGGTCACGCGGGTTTGGATTGGACGAAACATGTCGAGATTGATCCGCGTTACTATCGGCCGGCCGAAGTGGATCTGTTGATTGGCGACGCCGGAAAAGCCAAACGGCAACTGGGCTGGGAACCCAAAACGCGGTTTGGCGACCTGGTCAAATTGATGGTGGATGCGGACAGCCAATTGCTCCAGGCCCAGCGCGAGGGCAAGATGACCCGGGTGCTGTAATGACGCCGAGCGCATTCATCACCGGCATTACCGGACAGGACGGTTCGTATTTGACCGAGTTACTCCTGGACCATGGCTACCAAGTGCATGGACTGGTCCGCCGCACCAGCACCCTGAGCCGGTCCCGGCTGGATCGTTTCTACCGCGACCCGAGCATTTACGGGCAGCGGCTCTTTTTGCATTACGCGGATCTGGACGATTCCACCACCCTGCGTCGAGTCCTGATGAAGGTCACGCCCGACGAGATATATCACCTGGCCGGACAAAGCCATGTGGGGCTCAGTTTTGAAATGCCGGAATCGACCTGCGAAATGACCGCCATGGGCACCCTGCGGCTGCTCGAAATCATACGCGATTTGCCCAAGGCGCCCCGCCTGTATCACGCCTCGTCCAGCGAAGTGTTCGGCCAACCCGACCAAATGCCGCAGGACGAGCAAACCCCCTTCGCGCCCGTCAATCCCTACGGCGTGGCCAAGGCGTTTGCCACCCGGATGGTGGGGGTGTACCGGAAAACCTTTGGGCTATTCGCCTGCAACGGGATCATGTTCAACCACGAATCGCCGCGGCGCGGCGAAAACTTCGTCACGAGAAAAATCTGCCGCGCCGCCGCCGCCATCAAGCTCGGTCGGCAAACCGAGCTGGTCCTGGGCGACACCTTGGCACAACGCGACTGGGGTCATGCGCGCGATTATGTGCGCGGCATGTGGCTGGCCCTGCAACCGGAGACGCCGGACGATTATGTGTTTGCCACCGGCCAGCTTCACAGCGTGCAGGAAGTCGTCGAAATCGCCTTTGCCACGGTGAAACTGGACTGGCGGCCGCATGTGAAGCAGGATCCGCGTTTGTTCCGGCCGTCCGAGCCGGCGCGGCTGGTCGGCTGCGCGGCCAAGGCCAAAACCCTCTTGAACTGGGAACCCCAGACCTCCTTCGTCCAGCTCATCGTCGAAATGACCGAAGCCGAGCTGGCGGACAAGGCGCCCCCCGATCGAAGTCGCCCCAGCTAATCGGCTCGTTCCAGCCCGGGCTATCCCATTTCGAGCCTTCGGCCCTGACCAACTGGCGGGCTGAAAGCCCGTGATGTTAAAGCCTGGGCTGACGCGGAGCGGAGGCCCAGGGAACGAAACAACCAAACAGTTTCCCCGGCCTGAAAGGCCGCAACTGGGGCAAAACGACGGCAGGCGGTCAAGATTGCTATTACGCTCCAAGGGACAGTTGCATTTGCAACTTAGCCTATCGTGCCAACAAATGCCGGCACGAAAACCCGCGTTGACGCTCCCGCAATTTACTGCAATGTTGTCAGCATGGTTGCTGAGACAGTTTATCCGCATATCGTAAAAGCCGCTGGCGAGCCGGCCCGTCTGGAGAGACATCCGCGAACGCGGGTGGCACAAATCGTCATGGACTACACGGAATACGGATGGTCCCCGGACGAAATCCAGCGGCAACACCCGTATCTGTCGCTGGCGGAAATCCACTCGTCCCTGGCGTACTATTTTGACCACACGGAGGAGATCGAGCGTGAGATCGAAGCGGAGTGGGAGGCGGCGCAACGGTTGGAGCAAAGAACTCCGCCGCCCCCGTTCCTGGCCCGCCTGAGAGCTTTGAAGCGCCGCCATGCCAACGCCGCTGTATCTTGACGTGCATGTGCCGTTGGTGGTGGCTCACCAGTTGAGGCGGCGCGGAGTCGATGTGGTTCACGCGGTCGAAGAAGGCACGAACCGTTTGCGAGACGATGCATTACTGGAACTGGCTAGTCGGCAACATCGGGTGGTTTTCACGCAGGACATCCGCTTTCGAGCGATGGCTGAAGATTGGCAACGTCAGGGCCGCCATTTCGCCGGGCTGATCCACGGACCACAGCGCGGTTCGAGCATTGGCCGGATGGTCGAGGATTTGGAGGTGGTGGCGAAGGCAACAGAGCTTTCTGAGTGGGCCAACATGGTTCTTCATCTGCCGCTCTGAGCCGCCCAGTTGCCAAGCTCTTCGCCATGTTCGACCTCGTTTCCCCCTTTGCCCCCGCCGAAGTCCGCAAAAGGGACGGTCATTTGCACCCTTCCCCTTTGTCGGCTCGATGTCTTTCGGGGAAATTCCTGAAAGATGGCATTGCTCGGAGGGCGGAGTTGCACGACACCCAGCCAATTCCTGTCGTTTCCTGCTTGCCTTGCTCTCCAGGCTGGCCTTGAATGCACTCATGCCTAACCCCGTCAAAGGATACCGGAAAACCAACCACCCCTAACCATACCATGAATACATCGCATCCGTCGGCATTGTTCCCGGGAAGCCAGGATCTCACCCGCCGCCTGTTTATCACCCGCGCCGGCGCCGCCACGGCCTTTACCATGCTGGCCCCGCACCTGGCCGGCGCGGCCGAGACTCAGCCCAAAATTAATATTGGGCTCATCGGCTGCGGCGGCCGTGGCACCTGGATTGCCGATCTGTTCCAAAAACACGGCGGCTATAACCTCGTGGCTGTGGCCGACTATTTCGAGGACCGGACGAGCAACGCCGGCGCGAAATTCAAAGTCCCGGAAGCCAGCCGCTTTTCCGGCCTTTCCAGCTACAAGAAGCTGCTTGAACAAAAGCTGGATGCCGTGATGATCATAAGCCCACCCTATTTTCATCCCGAGCAAGCCGCCACCGCCGTCGCGGCCGGCAAGCATGTTTATCTGGCCAAACCCATCGCCGTGGATGTTCCGGGATGCCAGTCGGTCAGCGACAGCGGTCGGAAGGCCACGGAAAAGAAACAGTGTTTCCTGGTCGATTTTCAGACCCGCGCCCACCCCGCCTACCAGGAGGTCGTGAAACGCGTCCATAACGGCGAGCTCGGCCCCATCGTCAATGGCGAAGCCACCTACCAGTGCAGCCTCATGTTTGAAGGCATGGACGCCGCCTACCGTAAAAATGCCGGACAACCCGAAGCCCGCCTCCGCGCCTGGGCCATCGATCGCGTTTTGTCCGGCGATGTCATCACCGAACAAAACATCCATGCCCTCGATGTCGCCACCTGGTTCCTGAATGCGAATCCGATCCAGGCCTACGGCACCGGCAGCCGGGCCCGACCGTTCGCCGGCGATTGCTGGGATAATTTCGCGGCCATTTTCTTTTTCCCCAACAACGCCACCATCAGCTTCTGCTCGAAACAGGTCGGATTCGGTTACGACGACATCATGTGCCGGATATATGGCACCAAAGGCACCGTCGATACGCATTATTCCGCCAAGATCTCCTTCCGCAGTCAGGACGATGCCTTCGAAGGGAACAGCCCAAACCTCTACGCCGACGGCGCCATCCGCAACATCGCCACCTTCTACGATAGCATTGTCAAAGGCGATTTCAGCAATCCCACCGTGGCGCCCAGCGTGCGCAGCAACCTGACCAGCATCCTGGGTCGCACCGCCGCCTACAAACATTCACTGGTCACCTGGAATGAAATGATCAAGGCGAACGAAAAATGGGAGTTCAATACGAAAAGCCTGAAAGCTTGAAATATCGACTGCGGATTACGCCGATTTACGCGGATCAAAAGGGCTATAAACATGGCGCTCCTATGGAGTTGACCGAAAACGAAATCAGCAAAAGCATCGTGGATGCCACCCTCGAAGCGCATTGCGAACGGAGCGGACCAGGACTGCTTTGTCCCCTCATAAACCCTTCCCATCTGCGTGATCCGCGGTTAAAAATCTGCGCGATATGTTTACGAGATTTGCCGCAGTAGAATCCATGAAAAGACTCCTTGCACTTGTCTTATCGGCGGTTTTCTTTGCCCGCCTATCGCTCGCCAGCGCCGCAACTCCGCTCCCCAACATCGTCATCGTCTTTACCGATGACCAGGGCTATGCCGATGTCGGCGTGTTCGGCGCTCGCGGGTTTAAAACGCCCAACCTGGACCGCCTGGCAACCGAGGGACGAATCTTCCGCAACTTCCACGTAGCGCAACCGGTCTGTTCGGCTTCGCGCGCGGGACTCCTGACGGGCTGCTACCCGAATCGCATCGGCATCCATGGAGCACTGGGGCCCCGCTCCAAGGTCGGCCTTAGCACCAACGAAATGACCCTGGCCGAACTGGTCAGGCAACGCGGTTACACCACCGGCATGTTCGGCAAATGGCATTTGGGCGACGCGCCGCCATTCCTGCCCACGCGTCACGGGTTCGATGAATATTTCGGCCTGCCCTATTCCAACGATATGTGGCCACTGCACCCCGA
>JADGRT010000356.1 GCA_017880715.1 Verrucomicrobiia bacterium
ACGAGATCGTCGAGACGGTCAAGCGCACCGGGGCAAGGGTGGCGGGGCCGATTCCGCTGCCCACGCGGATCGAGCGGTTTACGGTGCAGCGTTCGCCGCACGCCGACAAGAAGTCGCAGGAAACGTTTGAGCAGCGCACTCACAAGCGTTTGCTGGACATCATTGACCCGACCGCCAAGACCGTGGACGAGCTGAAGAAGCTCAATCTGCCGGCCGGGGTTGACATCACCATCAAGATCTAGTGTTATGATTGGACTGCTCGGCAAGAAAATCGGCCAGACGCGTGTGTACGACGACAAGGGCAACGAGGTGTCAGTGACCGTGGTACGGGCCGGCCCCAACCGCGTGATACAATGCAAGACGTCGGCCCGGGACGGCTATAACGCGGTGCAACTCGGCTTCGAGGACCAGAAGGAGCAACGGGTGAACCGCCCGGCGCTGGGGCATTTCAAGAAATTCAACGCGGCCGCCGTCAAGCGGGTGCTTGAATTCCGGGATTTTTCCCTGCCGGTGAAGCCCGGCGACGTGTTGAGTGTGGCGGTGTTCGCCAAGGGCGACTATGTGGATGCGATCGGCACGACCAAGGGGCGCGGTTTTGAGGGCGTGATGAAGCGGCATAACTTCCGGGGCGGCGACATGACTCACGGCGCCAAGGGGTGGCATCGCCGGGGCGGTGCCATCGGTAATCGATCCTTTCCGGGCACGGTGTTGCGCGGCATGAAGATGCCCGGCCACATGGGCCAGGTAAGGCGGACGGTGCAGAATTTGCGGATTGTGCAGGTGCTGGAGCAGGACCAGGTGTTGCTGATTAGCGGCGCGATTCCGGGAGCCAAGGGCGATTATGTGGTAATCCGGGAAGCCAAAAAGAATCCCAAGACCGCGTCCAAAACCAATTAGCCGAGCAGATTGACATGAAGCTGACAGTTAAAGACCAACAAGGCAATGCCTCGGGCGAGCTGGAAGTGCGGTTCCCGATTATCGAGAACCAGCGCGCCACGCAGCTCGTGCATGAGACCATCGTCGCGTATCGGGCGGCCCAGCGCAGCGGCACCGCTTGCACCAAGACGATGGGTGAGGTGCAGGGCACCGGCAAGAAACCCTGGCGTCAGAAGGGCACCGGTCGGGCGCGCGCCGGCTCGTTCGCGTCGCCCTTGTGGCGCGGCGGCGGCGTGGTGTTTGGTCCCAAGCCGCGGGACTTCCGCAAGAAGGTGATGAAATCCGCCAAACAGGTGTCCCTCCAAAAGGCCTTGGGCGAACGTCTGAAGGCCGGGGATGTCGCGGTGGTGGACGATTTGAAATTCGAGGCGCCCAAGACCAAGGAGTTTGTGAAATTCCTGGCGGCCTTGCAGGTGACCGGGACGGTGCTGGTGGTGCTTGGCCAGGCCGATGCCAACCTGCGACTCGCCGCCCGTAATGTGCCGGATGTGGAGTTGGCGGAGGGGGTTTCGCTGAACACCTATCAGGTGTTGCGGTCCGACCGATTGATATTTACCCGCGGCGCTTTCGAGCAGGTGGAGCAGCGCTTGCTGAAATCCTAAGGTTGTTCATGAATTCATTTGAAATCATCAAGACCGTGCGCGTGACCGAAAAAGGGACCACGCAGGCGGAGCGGTCGAACCAATACACGGTGGTGGCTGACCGGCGGGCAAACAAATTGCAGATTCGCCAGGCGGTTCAGGAACTGTTCAAGGTCAAGGTGCTCGAAGTGCGCACCATGAATGTCCGGGGCAAAGCCCGCCGCCAGATGACCAAACAAGCGGGAAAGGCCCCGGATTGGAAGAAAGCCATCGTGACCTTGAAGCAAGGGGACAAGATCAGCCTGACTTAAGGGATTCGAGCCTATGCCAGTAAAGACTTTTAGACCACTCACGCCGTCCACGCGCTACATTACGATAGCGTCGTTCGATGAGATTACCAAGACCAAGCCCGAAAAGCGACTGGTGCAGACGCGGAAAAAGACCGGCGGCCGCAATTGTTACGGCCGGGTGACCTCGCGCGGGATCGGGGGCGGCCATAAGCAGAAAATCCGCCTGGTGGATTTTAAGCGAGACAAGCGTGGGATCGAAGCCAAGGTTGTGGCCATCGAGTACGATCCCCGCCGCACGGCGCGTTTGGCGCTGCTGGAATATAAAGACGGAGACAAGCGTTACATTCTGGCGCCGATGGGGCTCCGGGTTGGGGCGCGGCTGATGAGCGGGTCAACGGCACCGCCGGAAATCGGCAATGCCCTGCCTTTGAAGCTCATTCCGGTGGGTTTGGCCATTCATAATATCGAGTTGCAGCAGGGCCGGGGAGCGCAGATGGTGCGTTCGGCCGGCGGCGCTGCGACCTTGATGGCGCGGGATGCCGGTTATGCGATTCTGCGGCTGCCTTCCGGCGAGATTCGGAAGGTTCAGGAGATGTGTTACGCCACCATTGGACAGGTGGGCAATGCGGAGCACGAAAACGTCGTGATGGGCAAAGCGGGCCGCAACCGGCATCGGGGCATTCATCCGCTGAGTCGCGGTGTGGCGAAGAATCCGGTGGACCATCCCATGGGTGGCGGCGCCGGCAAGACTTCGGGCGGCGGACATCCGGTCACGCCCTGGGGGGTGATCACCAAAGGTTTCAAAACCCGGAAAAAATGTAAACCCTCCGACCGTTTGATCGTCACCCGACGCGATGGCCGGCCGATGAAACAAAAGTAAACTATGGGACGCTCCATTAAAAAAGGCCCGTTTGTGGACGGCCATCTGCTGGAAAAGATAGTCGCGCTCAATGCGGCTAATACTAAGAAGCCCATCAAGACTTGGTCCCGGCGTTCGACCATCACGCCGGATTTTGTGGGTCACACGTTTAACGTGCATAACGGTAAAATCTTTCAGGCGGTATTTGTCACCGAAAATATGGTGGGGCATCGATTGGGCGAGTTCGCGTTGACGCGAGTTTTCAAGAAACACGGTGCGCATACGGCCAAAGCCGAAGCCAAATAGGTATTTTTATGGAAGTGATAGCCACGACACGCAATGTGCGTATGTCCGCGCAAAAAATGCGCGAGATGACCCGGCAAGTGCAGGGCATGAAGGCCCTCGACGCCCAGGCAGTTCTGGCGGTGGTGCCGCGCAAGTCCGCCCGCGCGGTGGCCAAGACGCTCAAGTCGGCGCTGGCCAACGCCGAAAACAATCACGGCCTGAAGCCGGAGGCCCTCCGAGTGAAGGAAGCCGTGGCGGGCGCCGGTACGACGATTCGGCGGTTTACGCCCAAGGCTCGTGGGTCCGCCGGCCCAATTCTGAAGCGGTCGTGCCATATTCGAATTGTTTTGTCAGACCAAGCATAGTTATGGGACAAAAGACTAATCCAATCGGCCTGCGGGTAGCCCTGACCAAGGACTGGCGTTCCCGCTGGTTCGCCGAGAAAAAGGATTTCGGACGCCTGCTCGTTGAGGACGCCAAGATCCGCGGCATTCTAAAGCAAAAGCTCGAGTCGGCCTCGGTTCCGAAGATCGTGATTGAACGGGCGGCCAACCGTTGTCGCATCACCATATTCACCGCGCGTCCGGGAGTGGTCATCGGACGCAAAGGCACGGAAATCGACAAGCTCAAGGAAGACCTGAGCAAGATGACCGGCAAAGACGTTTACGTGGACATCCAGGAGGTCAAACGGCCGGAGTTGGATGCCCAATTGGTGGCCGAGAACGTGGCCATGCAACTGGAGCGCCGCGTGTCCTTCCGCCGGGCGATGAAGAAGGCGGTCCAGACGGTGAGGGATTTTGGGGCCGAAGGGGTGAAGATCCGGTGTGCCGGAAGACTGGGGGGCGCCGAATTGGCTCGTGCCGAAATGTATCATGAAGGCCGCGTGCCCTTGCACACGTTGCGCGCGGATATTGATTA
>JADGRT010000001.1 GCA_017880715.1 Verrucomicrobiia bacterium
GGGTAAACTCGTACCTGCGAGCAATAGATGGTAGCGTGGTTGATTCTGCCTTCATGCTGGACTATATAGACCAGTACGGTTTTGAAGCCTATTTGGATAACATTACCATAAGCGACCTTGATATTATAATGAGAGCCTTTGTAACATGGACTAAGACTCCTAACGGAGTGGCATGGAGAGCTTGGCGTCAGAAGGTTGATCGTTCTCGGTAGCTAATTCCTCAATGAATAGTCGCTGGCATTCGATCGGCATTTTAGCAATTATTATTGCGGCTGGCGCAGGCTTTCTGGCGTGGCCATCCGGGAAGGCCAGCCCGAAAGCCACGCAAATTACGCCCGGCTCCCAGTGGGAGAGCCCAACCAACACCCATAGTACGAGCAGGGTTGCTCAACAATCCCAAGTTTCGGTGCTTCCGCATCGCTCGAAAACGCGCAGCCCGCCAAACCTGAGCTGCCCCCTCAGATTCAGGCGTATTTGGCCCAGCCAAAACAGTTCGCGAAAACTCATTTCGATCAGGATCAAGGGGTTTTATTAACATGTGCTTTTCGGTCTCCCCTTCCGCCAAGAGCGGGAAACCTGCCCAACCCTAGGCGTATATTCGGAACCGCCGATATTTTAACCAAAAATGTGCGATAAATAAATCTTACATGTATCATGGGTACGAGTAATACTGTACTTATGAAAATGCTTTCAATGATTGGGCGGTTACCTTGTGCCTGTGGCCTGCTGGCCCTCACCCTCACCACGCATGGACAAAGCCTTGAACCGCGTTGGATACCCTTGGATGGGCGGTCGCAACCGGACTCGCCGGTGCAGATGCGCGTGTTAAAGAGTGACGCGAAAAGCACGACGGTGGAGATTTCGGTGCCCGGGGTGTGGACAACCACCCAAACCTATGGCGGTCAGACGTTTACCAAACTCGAGTTGCCCGCGGTGCAACTGGGCGGCTTGGGCTTTGCCGAGAAGGAGGGCGAACGGTCCTGGTGATGAACGATTTGCAGCAAAAAACCGTCCTGGGTAATAAAGATTTCGTGGGTGTCATTATGATTTGGGGAAAATATGGGCAAGGAAGGATATGGGCCGTAGCGGATACCGGATGGCTCTCAAACGGTGCGCTCCTGGGCGGGGGACTGGGCGGTATCAACCTAACCGACCAGGATAACTGGGAAATCATGCTCCGCTTGACTCATTGGGTCGCGGCGCTTGACACAGCCAAACCATAATCGAATGGCGGCTCAGTCACCCAGTGGCCGAATGAGAAAGAAAACGAACCAGGCTATGGTTTGACCCCTAACCCTGGCGGTTTACAACGGCATGTTGTTTGGGTAATAATACCTTTTTCAAAAGGATATATGATGAAGCTAGGCACGGGTTTTCTGCTGGCCAGCATGGTGGTCGGAGTGACGGCTCAGCACCTCGAGGCGTCAGAGGGGCGGACCCCGCAACCGGGTTGGGATATCGTAAAGGCCGCCCAATATTTGGACGACCGGATGGAGTTGTGGTTTTCCAAGGCAACCCAGTTGCAGACCGATCAAGGAAAGACCGCGTGTGTTTCCTGCCATACGGTGGTTCCTTATGTCCTGGCTCGTCCGGCGCTACGCCGGGCCATGGGCGTGAGCAACCCGACCCCCCAGGAAGTAAAGCTACTCGACGAGACCCTTCGTCGCGTGGCAACTTATGCCAGCCACCAACCTCTTTATGCCAATAAAGACCAACCGTCACGCGGAACGGAGGCGGTGCTCAATGCGCTGATTCTGGCCCATCAAGATGCGGTGCAGCAACGTCCGCAGCCCAGTGAGCCTACCCGCCAAGCTTTCAATGAATTATGGGAAAGGCAGCGTCCGGACGGAGCCTGGGATTGGCTGGATGCGGCACTGGAGCCTTATGAATCCAAAGATGCCACCTTTTATGGAGCCACCTTGGCGGCCCTGGCCATTGGAACCGCTCCGGGGATCGCCCCTGACCCCCAGGAAATCAATGGGAGCCATGTTCGTCGTTTGCGCCTTTATCTGAAGGAGAAGTATCGGGATCAGAACTTATACAATCGAGTGTGGTTGCTTCTGGCCGCCAGTCGCTTGACCGGCTTACTGACTCCGGCTCAGCGCGATGCTTTGATGGTGGAGATGCAGGAGAAACAGCATGATGACGGGGGTTGGTCGCTTTACCAGCTTGGGCCGTGGCGCTGGTCCGGAGTCCCGCCACCGGATGGGCCTAGGGGAAAGGTGGATGTCCAGTTGCTGACTCGATCCGATGGCTACGCTACCGGGCTGATGGCCTATACGTTGCGTCAAGCTGGTTTACCGCCTGGCCATCCAGCTTTACAGCGGGCCAAAGATTGGCTGCAAACGAATCAGCGGGAATGCCTGATCAATCAGCAGCTTTGGAAATGCTGGCGGACTTATTCACTCAATAATGACCAAGAACATGGCGGCGAGCACGGCGAACCTTGGCCACGGATGTTCATGTCAGACGCGGCGACGGCTTTCGCTGCCTTGGCCCTTTTATCTTTGGAATAAGTTACTTTTTTCCGAGCATTCGATGGGCAGAGGATCAAGGCCAGGGGCGGGCCGGCGTCCTCTTTTACTGAATCCGGCCGAATTTTTTTTCCAGCTCCCGAAAACTCATTTCGATCAGCGTCGGCCGGCCATGGGGACAGGTATAGGGCATGGCGCACTGTCGCAGATCCTGCAACAATTGTTCCAGCTCGGGTCCCGCCAGCGGATCGTGGGCTTTGACGGCGTGACGGCAGACGGTTTTGGCGATGGTCTGCTCGCCCAACCGCAGGGCGTTGACGTCCTGGCCGGCGGCCTTCAACTCGTCAAGCAGATCGAAAACAAATTGCCGGGGATGCGCGGCATGCACAAAGGGCGGCAAGGCGTCCAGCAGGAACGTGCGTTCGCCAAACTCGCTCAAGCCGACGCCCAGGCGCGTCAAGGCCGGCAGTTGCTCGCGGACGAATTGGGCGTCGCGGGGCGGCAGCTCGATCGTCTCGGGAAGCAGCAAGCGCTGCGACGAGGCGCCCCCTTGCTCCAGACGGCGGAGCATCTGCTCGTATAGGACCCGTTCGTGCGCGGCGTGTTGATCCAGGAGCACCAGTCCGCGATCCGATTCGAGCAGGACATACAGATTGCCCAGGACACCCACAAGCCGCAGCGGCACGGACAGCAAGGGTGGTGGCGGAGCAAAGGGCGCCGGGGATACCGGCGGGATGGCGCCGGGTGGCAGCGGCGGTTTTGCCTGGATGCCGGAGGAAACGCTTTGATTTTGTGATGCGGGGGCGAAAGCTGGAGGCGGAATAGGGAGGCCGGAAGCCAGCGGAGGTTGGGGGGGGCAGGCTGGCTGGGCAAGGGGCAAATCCCGAGGTTCGGCCGCCGGAGATTGCGTTGGCAGGAAAGGTTTGGACCCGACTCTGGGTGAGGCGCTTTGGGTGGCTGGGGATTCGGGTGGCCGGCAGGGGAGCGGGGCATGAAATTGCAGCAGGGTTTGGCGAACCGCCTGGGCGACCGCCTGGCGAACGGACTTTTCCGAATGGAATTTGACCTCGCGTTTGGCGGGGTGGACGTTGACATCGACCTCGCCCGGATCGATTTCCAGAAACAGACAACAGACCGGGAACCGTCCCTTCATCAGCGCGGTGTGGTAGCCCTCGATCAGCGCGAAATTAAGTCCGCGGTTTTCCACCGGCCGGCGATTGACAAAAAGATACTGGTTATCGCGCGTCGCGCGGGAAACGCCGGGAGCGCCCATCAGGCCCCAGACATGGAGCGTGGCTGCGGTCGAGGCCGGGCGGTCAGCCTCATGGAAAGCGGGAAGGGAAAATTTTGCGTCCAAACGGATCAGGTCCTGCCCGCCGCCATGGAGCAACTTCATGCGCTCTTCGAGGGCGGTCAGCCGGCTGGAGCCATCGCCAGCCTTCAGTGCGGGCATCCGCCAAACGGTGGTTTGGTCTTGAACGAAAGTGAAGGCCACCTGGGGAAAGGCCAGGGCGGCGAGGGTGAGATAATGCTGGATGTGAACCCGTTCGGTTTCCTCGCTGCGCAGAAATTTCCGGCGGGCGGGCAGATTGAAGAACAGATGGCGCACCTCGGCGCAGGTTCCGGGCGGCGCGCCGGCGGCCTGGACTTCGAGCAGTTTGCCTCCGTGGATGACGACCTGAGTCGCCTCTGACGTGGCGGGCTCCTGTTCGCGCGTGGTCAGGGTGAAACGGCTGACGCTGGCGATGCTGGGCAGGGCTTCACCGCGGAAACCCATGGTGGTAATGGAGGACAAGTCATGGGCGGTTTGAATTTTACTGGTGGCGTGACGCTCGAGGCAGAGCAGGGCGTCGTCGCGGCTCATGCCCAGGCCGTTGTCGGTAATCCGGATCAGGCTGCGGCCCCCGGCTTGGATTTCAGCGGTGATGGCGGTAGCCTGGGCATCGAGCGCGTTTTCCACCAATTCCTTAACCACACTGGCGGGACGTTCGACGACCTCTCCGGCAGCGATCTGGTTGGCGACCTGTTCGGGCAGCAGCCGGATACGGTTCATGCCGGATTAGGAGGGTCGGGGGAGCGCGAAAGAAAAAATCGCTCCACGCCCGGGCTCGGTTCGGGTGTGAAGGCGTCCCCGGTGGTCCTCGATGATGCGTTTGCAGATCGAGAGTCCCAGGCCGGTCCCGTGGGTTTTGCCATGGGTGGCAAAGGGTTCGAAGAGGCGCGCGGCCACCTCGGGTGCGATGCCCGGTCCGGTGTCTTCGATCTCGGTGGCGATCTCGCGATCGCCGACCAGAAAGCGCAGCGTGATTTTGCCGCCGTTGGGCATGGCATCGACGGCATTGTGAATCAGGTTGAGAAAGACGTGGATGAGCCGGTGCGGATCGAGCAGGAGGGCCACGGCCGGGGGCGGATTTTCGCAGCTTAAACCGATCGATTTCTCGGCGATTTCGGGCCGAATTTCCTCGAGGGTTTGCTGCACAAACGTCCCATAATCGGTGAGCGCCAGCACGTTGGCCGTCTGGGAGCCTCGGGTAAACTCGAGCAACTCATTGATCATATTGCTCAGGCGGTTGACTTGCCGGTGGATTCTCCCATGGGCGATTTGGCGTTCATCCGGCGTGCTTGCCTGGGCGGCGGCCATCTCGGAGGCAAAGCTGATGATGGCCAGTGGATTTTTGAAATCGTGAACGATGGAGCGGGCGAAGCAGCCGACCACGGACAGCCGCTCGGCTTGGAGAACTTCCTGAAGATAATGACGGTTGAAATCGCGCATGCGGAGACTGAACTCGCGCACCATGCTGGTTGCCAACCCGGGCGAACGTTCCATCATCTGCCAGAAAGCGGCGCGGGGCACGAAAAAGGCGGTGACTTCCGTTTCGGCCCGCACGGTTGCCGAACGGGGCTCGTGGTCGAGAACGGCCATTTCACCGAAAAAATCGCCAGGGCCCAGCCGGGTGAGCACCTTCATTTGTTCGGCGGTGACGGCCGCGGCAATTTGAACCGTTCCTTCGCCGATCAGATACAAACCATCGCCCGGGTCGCCGGCGCGGAAGACCGTCGCCTCCGCGGGGTAATGCCTGGTTTCGACCATGCCAACCAGTCCGCGCAATTCCTCGGGCGCCAGATTGTGGAACAGCTTGCTGGTTTCGATTGCGACCACGGCCCAACCATCGATCAAAAATTCGGTTTCGTAAAGTCTGGAAAAGCTTGGTGCCGGATCGGGCGCATGGTAGATAAAAGGGCGGCATGTCATTTGCGGGCTTTTCCGAACAGCAACCCACGGCGGTGCTGCTGCAACGCAGCTTGGAACGCGGGCGCCTGGCCCATGCCTATCTCTTTGCCGGACAGCACCTGGCCGATCTGGAGGACATGGCGCGCACATTGGCGCAGACCTTGAATTGCCAGAATCCTCCGCGACGCAGCCTATCGGGCGTCGCCTTGGATTGCTGCGATACCTGCCGGAACTGCCGCCGGATTGCCGCGGCGACACATGCCGATGTCCAGTGGGTGCGGCCGGAATCCAAATTGCGCGTCATCACCATCGATCAAATTCGCGAATTGATGCAGACGTTGCATTTGAAACCGCTGGAGGGGGGTTACAAGGTGGTTTTAATCGTCGGGGCCGATCGTCTCAATGTTCAGGCGGCGAATGCCTTCTTAAAGACCCTGGAAGAACCGCCGGCCAAGTCGATTATAATTCTGCTCTCCACCGATCCGGAGAAGATCATGGAAACTATTCAGTCGCGATGTTTGCGGTTAAACCTCGGGGGTGGAGACATGCCTCGTTTCAGTCCTCAAAACCTGGCCTGGTTGAGCGCTTTCGTGAACCAGGCGGCGGCTGGCACCGGGGGATTGTTGGATCGTTATCGTCTGCTTGGAACGTTGATGTCGCGTCTGACTGCCCTCCGAGCAGAGGTTGAGAAGGAGTTGTCCGCCCGATCGCCGCTTGAACATTATGAGGATGTCGATCCGCATTTGCGCGAGAAATGGGAAGATGAATTGTCGGCCGCAGTTGAGGCTGAATACCGTGGCCGACGGACGGACCTCCTGGGGGGCATCCATGGATGGCTGCGCGATGTCTGGATGGCCACCTTAAAACTGGAGTCCGTTGTCTGGAATTACCCGGATTTGGCGGCAGCGGCGAAAACCGTCGCCAGCAAAATCACCACAAAACAGGCATCCGATAACATTAAAGAGATGGAAAAAAACCGCCGATTACTGGAATCCAACGTCCAGGAAGCCTTGGCTATGGAAGTGAGCTTGCTTAAACTGAAACTGTGATCGAGGAGAAACCGTTCTGGCAGCTCTCATCTATCCATGACAAAAGCAAAATTATCCAGGTTATCCAGAATTGCCACCCTCAAGCCCGATCCTTGGCAAGCCGTATTTGCCGCCTTGCTAGGATTTTTTCTGGCTTTTTCCTTTCTCAAGTTCGGCAATCCGGTCGTTTTGGATTATCTGGTGAACCAGGATTTGAGTGCGACGAATTATTTGAATGCGACGACCTCGATGACGTCGCTTTTCACTGGGCGAGCGACCGGGTTCGACATGATTTACGAGCCGTTGCCAGTCGCCTGGGGTTATGCATTATTGGCGATCATTGTGATGGTGGCGCTAAAAGTTGGGCGGCTGCATAAGCCAAAACCGGCATGGCTGGCGTACTTGCCGGCAGTTTGGCTTTTTTGGCAACTTATTGCGTCAACGCAAACGATAAACCCACGACTTACTCAAGTAACGCTGGCGCATATGACCGCCTGTGTCGTTTGTTACTATCTAGGATTATTTGCGCTGAGCCGGGTCACAAACCTAAAACCGCTTTGGATCGGGTTGATGGTTGGTTTTCTTTTGGTTTTGTGGCTTGGACTCAATCAGCATTATGGCGGACTTGAGGCAACGAGGCGATCCATTTATGAGCAACCGGACTGGCAGCAACTGCCAAGAGAATTCTTAAAAAAGCTCACAAGTGGACGTATCTACGGTACTCTGGTTTATCCGAATGCGCTGGCTGGATTCATCTTAGTTTTCCTGCCTGTAACAGTAATTACCGCCTGGTTACTGAGTGCCAAGCTTGCGGTGGTATCGCGCGGTGTGATAGCTGGCACTATCGCCTACACGGGATTAGCCTGTTTGGTGTGGTCGGGTTCCAAGTCAGGTTGGCTGATTGCTTTGTTCATAGGAGTAGCCATTCTTTTAAAATCACGGTTGAGATTAACGATAAAGATAATCTTGTTAGGGCTGATTCTGGGGTTAGGATTAACAGGATTCTACTGGCGTCACAGCGGTTATTTTGAACGAGGGGCTACAAGTGTAAGCGCGCGGTTTGACTACTGGAGGGCAGCCGGTGACACCTTCCGCAGGCATCCTGTTTTTGGAACCGGTCCGGGTACGTTCGCCAAGGCTTATCAAGCTGTGAAAAGACCGGAGTCCGAAATGGCTAGGCTTTGTCATAACGATTATTTAGAACAGGCATCGGACAGCGGTTTTGTCGGTTTTATGGCTTATTCCGTGTTTATTATCGGCTCTTTGGCATTTCTTTATCGTAACAGTATGTTGCGAAGCGATCTGACTAAATTAGCTGTTTGGATTGGATTGATGAGTTGGGCCATGCAGGGCATGGTTGAATTCGGTTTGTATATTCCTGCCTTAGCTTGGCCGGTTTTTCTTTTCCATGGCTGGTTGCTTGGCGCCACGACTGAACAAGAAGGGTAAAAACAAAACTCATCGACAGGGTTGGATCGAAAAGATAGAATGCGCTTCGTTAATGAAAATTCTTTTCCTCAATGGACCGAATTTAAATCTGCTGGGTCGGCGTGAACCCAAGATTTACGGCCATAAGACGCTCAAGGACATCGAGGCGACTGTTAAGAAAAGAGCAAAGCAGTTGGGATGTATCGTCGATTTCCATCAATCCAACCATGAAGGCGATCTAGTAAACTGGATTCAAGGTGCACAAGACAACTATGACGTTATCGTCATTAACGCGGCCGCCTACACTCACACCAGTGTCGCCTTGCGAGACGCCATCGCGGCGGTAGGGATTCCGGCCATTGAAATCCATCTAAGCAATGTCCATTCAAGGGAAGAGTTCCGCCATCGATCCCTGATTGCTCCCGTTTGTTGCGGTCAAATCTCTGGTTTTGGAGCCTTTTCGTACGTTTTAGGACTAGAAGCTGCCGTTAACGTTATCGAATGTATAAAGTAGCATTTTATTGCTGTTATTATGGTCAATTATAGTGGGATAATTTGGGCGTAAATAATCTGTACTTGACTCCTTTCATTTCGTTTCTTACTCTTATTCTTACGGCCGAAAAATTAAATTGAATGAGGCAAGCAGTGTCGGGATCCGACTCTGCTTTTTTTGCTGAGAGCGGATTGCGAAACACCTAGAGGCACTTTAACCCGGAGCAGGTTGTGGATTTAAAAGACATTAAGGCCATCGTCGATTTGATGAGAAAGAACACCATCTCGGAATTTGAGATGGAGAAAGAGGGTTTCAAGATCAAACTCAAGCGCGGCCAAAACGGAGGCGCGGTGCAAGGCTATCCGGATGAATCGACGCTGTCTAATGCGTCCTTGGCGCCTTCGGCTTCGGCCATGCTTGCGGCAGCGTCGACCCTCGCGCCGTTCCCTGGCGTGGCCAGTTCAACGGAGATCGAGATTAAGGCCCCCATGGTGGGAACTTTCTATCGGGCTCCTTCACCGGAGTCGGCGGCTTATGTGGAGAACGGCACCGAGATCAATCTCGAAATGGTAATCTGCATCATCGAAGCCATGAAGGTCATGAATGAGATCAAAGCCGAAGTCAAAGGAGTGGTAACCCAGGTGCTGGCGGAGAATGGAAAACCAGTGGAATTTGGCCAACCGTTGTTTAAGGTTCGGCTTCAAAGAAGCTTGGCTAGCTGAAGGTAATTATTGGCATTGGGGCCTAGCTGAATTTTTTCTTCCTTAACTGCATGTTCGAAAAAATCCTGGTAGCTAACCGAGGCGAGATCGCTGTCCGGATCATCCGGGCGTGCAAGGAACTCAACATCCGCACCGTGGCGGTTTATTCCGAAGCGGATGCGAATTCCATGCACGTTCAGATGGCTGATGAAGCAATCTGTA
The DNA here is from genome assembly GCA_017880715.1 of Verrucomicrobiia bacterium. Classification (GTDB taxonomy): domain Bacteria; phylum Verrucomicrobiota; class Verrucomicrobiia; order Limisphaerales; family UBA1319; genus JADGRT01. The sequence goes on from JADGRT010000001.1 coordinate 9,579, forward strand.
TCGGTAAATCTCCCGCTTCCGAGAGTTATTTGCGGATTGACCGCATTATCAGCGCGGCGGAGATCACCGACGTTGATGCGATTCATCCCGGTTACGGGTTTCTGGCGGAGAATCCTCAGTTCGCGGAGATTTGTTCAAACTGTAATATCCGTTTCATTGGTCCCAGCTCTCAGGCGATGAACGCTTTGCAGGACAAGGCGGTCAGCCGGCTTTTGGCGAAAAAGGCCAAAGTCCCCACGCCTCCGGGTTCCGATGGGGTAGTGGAAGACGAGCAGGAAGCTCTGGCTACGGCCAAGCGAGTTGGCTACCCGATCATGATCAAGGCCGTTGCGGGAGGCGGCGGTTGCGGCATGCGGGTGGCCCACAACGATATTTCTCTGCGCAAGGGTTTTCACGCTGCCCGTTCGGAAGCAGACAAGGCCTTTGGCAATCCGGGCGTTTACATCGAAAAATACATCGAGAACTGTCACCACATCGAATTCCAGATCCTGGGTGACAATCTGGGAAACATTATTCATTTGAACGAACGGGACTGTTCGATTCAGCGGCGCAACCAGAAGGTGGTGGAAGAAACGCCATCGCCACTCATCGAGAATAAGTACCGAGATCTGCGTAAAAAGATGGGCCGAGCAGCCATCGATATCGCTAAAGTCGCTCATTACACCAATGCCGGCACCGTTGAGTTTATCGTAGATGATCGCGGCAATTTCTACTTTCTAGAAGTGAATAAGCGGATTCAGGTTGAGCATGCCATTACTGAGGAGGTCACCGGCATAGACTTGGTGCAACAGCAGATCCTCATTGCCATGGGCGAACCGTTACGCATTTCCCAGGGTGACGTGGTCATGAAAGGGCATGCCATCGAGTGTCGAATTAACGCTGAAGATCCCTTCAATGACTTCCGTCCCTCCCCGGGTCGGATTGAAATGTATTACGCGCCGGGTGGCCGGGGCATACGAAACGACAGCCATGCCTATGCGGGGTACACGGTGCCGCCTTACTACGATTCGATGCTGGGCAAACTGATTGCCTATGGCAAAGATCGCCGGGAAGCCTTGGACAAGATGAGTCGGGCTTTGAGTGAGTTTCTGATCACGGGCATCAAGACCACCATTCCGTTCGAGCAGGCCATTTTGCAGGATCCGAACTTCCGTCGGGGGGTTTATTCCACGAGCTTTATCGAGCAATTGCTCGGCGGTGCCCGGCGGGAGCTAATTGAGGACCGGGCTTAAACATGGAACTAACGAATCTGATCGATGGGTTTAAGCTGTACCTGTGTTTTCTGCCGCTATTGACCTTCCATGAATTCGGGCACGCCTGGGTGGCTTGGAAATGCGGCGATGACACCGCCCGACTGCAGGGGCGCATCTCGCTCAATCCACTCGCGCACATGGAATTGGTGGGGACGGTGATTCTTCCTTTGCTGGCCATTTTCTCCGCCGGTTTGATTATCGGTTGGGGTAAACCGGTGCCCGTCAATCCCTACAACCTGCGCCGTCGCCGATTGGACGACACGCTCGTATCTTTGGCTGGGCCGGCCATGAATATCGCGCTGGCCGCCGGATTGATCGCGCTGGCCAAGGTTGGTTTGCTGCTAAACTGGATGCCCGTGGCCGGCGAACTGGTCCAAGTAGCCCAATTCAGTCTTTTCCTCTGTTTCTTCAATCTGCTTCCCATCCCGCCGCTGGATGGCTCCCATGTTCTGAAGAATTTCATCGGGATGGGCGAAGAAGCCTATGGGCGCCTCAGTCAGTATGGATTCCTGATCGTCATCGTGGCGTTCAACTTCAGATTCGTGCAAGAGATACTGAGCAAAGCCACCCGTTTGACCTTGAACTTGCTGGCCTGGAGTTTTGGCCTGCACGCCTGAGGCAGTTCCACTGCCGCCTCTCCCTATTTATCGGCCAACAAACCCGGCCGGGAAACGAGACCCGGCGCAACCCGCGTCAAACCTTGACCGGGGTCAAACAAATCATCGGCGGTTCTTTGACATTAGACCGGCCTGGATTATAGGTCAGTTGGAACGTAAGCAAAGAAAGGCCAACGATGAACCCAGCAATTGAAGTCCTGATGAATGAACACCGGCTGATCGAACAGGTCATGGGCGCCCTGGAAACGTATGTCGATCGACTGGCGAATGGCCGCGCAGCCTCCCGCGACGTCGTCGCGCAATTCGCCCGGTTCTTTCAAAGCTTTGCCGACAAGTGCCACCATGGGAAAGAAGAAGACCGTTTGTTTGTGGCGCTGAGCCGGTGCGGTTTTCCCCGCGAATACGGCCCGGTCAGCGTCATGCTGGCCGAGCACACCCAAGGCCGTGTCCACGTGCGCGCCCTGGCCGGGTTGGGCCAGGGATCCGGACCGCTGAGCGCCGCGGAAACCCAACAGGTCATGGAACATGCCCGGGCGTTCATTCCGCTGCTCCGCGACCACATTCAGAAGGAGGACAACATCCTTTACCCGATGGCCCTCCAGGCCATTCCCGCCACTGACTTGCAGAAACTGGACGCCGACTGCGAAGCCTTCGAGCGTGAGGTCGTGGGTTCAGATGCCATCCAGCAATTGAAAGATCTGGCCCTTAACTTGGTTGGCGCTTATCCGCCCGATCCCGAGCGAATGGCCGCTGGCGCCGCGTGCGTAGGATGTCGCGGACATGCCTGAAGCGGGAGTGCGAGCCGCCCCATGCCCCAAACCCGCCGCGAAATCCGCGGTTCCAACTTTCGTTGTCAGGTGTTTTGGCGGGAATCGCGGCAGAGGCCGCGCTGGCTGCTCTTCACAAAGTCCAGCAGGACCCGTTCGACATCGTGGGTGAATTCCCGCTCGGCCTGGGCTAGTGCCGTCTGGAGTTGGCCGCCGCCGCCAAAAAGCAGGCGATAGAGGCGTTTGAGGCGCAAACGTTGCTCGGCGGTAAACCCGGCCCGGCGCAGGCCGACGAGGTTCAGGCCGCAAATGCCGTTGTCACCGCGGGCAATGGTGTAAGGCGGGAGATCCTGGCTGATGGCGGAACCGCCTTGCATCAGCGCGAGCGTGCCCAACCGCACGAACTGATGCACGAGGCAGTTGCCGGAAATGAACACCCGGTCGTTCACGATCACATGACCGGCCAGCAGCGCGCCGTTGGCGATGATGATATGGTTGGCAAGTCGCGCATTGTGCCCCACGTGACAGTGCGCCATCAGGAAATTGTGCGAGCCGATCGTGGTTGCTTCCGTGATTTTGTTGGCCCGATGAACGGTGACGTGTTCGCGGAAAACGTTGTGATCGCCGATGAGCAAGCCGGTGGGTTCGCCGCCATATTTTAAATCCTGCGGCGCGTCGCCGATCACACACCCGGTATGAAAGCGATTGTGCGAACCGATGCGGGTGTGCCCGGTCAGATGCGCGTGCGGCCCGATCACGCAACCCGGTCCGATCACGACGTGTTCGTCAATGACCGCGTAGGGTCCTACTTCGACGGTGGCATCCAGTTGGGCTCGCGGATGCACAATAGCCGTGGAATGAATCATGAGAAACAGGGTTGGATCAAGCGGACCTGCGCGTTCATAAAAGCCATTCTTATTGCGGTTGCGGGAGGAACCGCGCGTTGAAATGCCGCCGGGTTTAACCGCCGCCAGCGCGGCACGCCTCAACCATAGCTTGAGTTCCTGGATGAAAAGCTAACAAAACGTCCGAAAAAGGCAACGGCAATCGAGACCTTCCGCGCGCGTCGCGACGGGGCAGATCCGAGCCGCTCCGCCTCATCGTTTCGCGTTGTACTCCGGTCGGGAATATTTTGTCCGGTCCAACCGTTCGGCGTGGTCGTTCAGCGGCGCATCCGGCTCGAACGGTTCCCAACGGACTCCCCAAGCGTCGTTGGCGGCGTGGCAAAGCGCCTGTTGCCAATCGGATTCTGCCACCCCGGGCGGCTGGCCCTGAAGCGAACCCTGGATGAGCAGGCCCTTGCGGCTGCGCCGTTGTGCCGCGCCCGCAATTTTGCGGCCGTCGAACAACAGATCGAATTTTTCAGGTCCGGAAAAGCAGCATCCGGGCGTTTCCTTGCAGGCCGCCGGCGCCAGGCAGGTGGGGACACCCAGGCGGCCCCAGGCGTTTTGAATCCACTCGTGCAAGCGCCGGTAACTCTCCGCGGCCCGCAGGGAGTACCAGGCGTCGGCCGTCGGGAAAACCAGGCTGTAAGTCCAATCGGAGGCATGGGAGACCAGGCCGCCGCCGGTTGGACGCCGGATCAGCGGCCGCAGCGCCGTCAAGCGCTCGACTTCGGCATACTTCTGGGCAAAGCCAAAAGAGGCCGGGGTTCCCTGCCACGAATAAAACCGCAGCACGGTCCGGCCCAGACGGGGCGCGCTTTCCAGCAGCGCCTCGTCCATGGCCATGTTGCGGGAAGCTTCGGCCGTTTCTGACCGCAATAAAAACCAATTCACACGCGGCTGGCGGGGTGCGCCTCGGGGATCGTGGCCGAGGGACAGAGTTTTTGAATCTCGCAATGCTCGCAGTCGGGCTGGCGGGCGTAGCAGCGCCGGCGCCCGTGCCAGATCAGCCAATGGCTGAACCGGATCCATTGCGAAGGATCGACCTGTTGCATCAGGTCGGCTTCGATCTTTTCGGGATCGGTTTGGGCGCTCAGGCGGAGCCGCCCGGCCAGTCGGCGGACATGGGTGTCCACCACGATGCCGCGGCTCAAATGAAACGCGGTTCCGAGCACGACATTGGCGGTCTTGCGTCCCACGCCATCCAGTTGCACCAACTCCTCCAGGGTCTGCGGCACCTCGCCTCCGTGACGCTCCAACAATTTGCGGCCGCAGGCCCGGATGCTTTTGGTCTTGTTACGAAAGAGGCCGATGGCCTTTAACTCCGCCTGCAATTCGGCTGGATCCGCGTTCGCGTAGTCGGCCGCCCGGCGGTATTTTCTAAACAATTGCGCCGTGACCGCGTTGACCTGCTTGTCCGTGCAGCGCGCCGACAAAATGGTGGCCACCAGGAGCTCGAGGGGGTTGGTGAAATGGAGTTCGCAGCGCGCTTCCGGATAGGCGGCCCGCAGAGCGGCGACGATTCTGGCGGTGCGGGCGGCTTTCGCGGCGTTGGATTCCTTGGCCATGATGATCAGCAGTTTTCAGGCGTTCTGGTTCATTTCTTCTTCTCCACTTCCAAGGCAGCTTGCACCCTTTGGTATTCAGCGCCAACCTGCTCCACCAGCTTGCCGGCGGAGTCCAGCTTGCCGGTCTGGGCGAGCTTTTCCAGGTCGGCGCAGAAACCGGCCAGCCGGCGCGCGCCCAAATTGCCGGCGCTGCCCTTCAGGCTGTGCGCCACCCGTTCCAACCGGGACGCGTCCTTTTCCTCGTAATGTTGTTTGAGCTTGGCCAGACGCGGCGGCGAATCCTGCAAAAACAGATTCGCGACTTCCGCCAGCGGATCCGGTTGACCCGGTTCCCGCAACTCGCGCAAACCGGCCAGCACCGCCGCATCCAGCACGTCCGCCGTAGAGGCCGGTGGCGCAGCCTCCGCCGGAGACGGCGTTTCCGGAAAGATCTTGCCGAGGGCGCGATTCAGCGCCGTTTCCAATTCGGCCAGCACCACGGGTTTGCTGATGTAATCATCCATGCCCGACTCGAGGCACTTCTCGCGGTCGGCGCGGAGGGCATGGGCCGTCATGGCCACGATTTGCACCGGAGCCTTGCGGTCGGCCGCCAGCGAACCCCGGTATTCCAATTGCCGGATCTGGCGGGTCGCCTCGTAGCCGTCCATTTCCGGCATCTGGCAATCCATCAGAATGACGGCATAGGGAATTTGTTTGAGGGCATCCAACACCTCCAGCCCGTTGGCCACGGCGGCGGCGGCGTACCCGAGTTTCTGCAACTGGCGCAGGGCCACTTTTTGATTCACCGGATTGTCTTCCGCCAGCAGGATATGCACGTTCTTGGGCGCAACCTTGGGCGGCGCCACCGGCTGGCCAGGGACGGGCGCGGGTTTGGGCGCGGACGGTTCGGATTTCTCGCCGGTCATGACCACGGCGATGCAATCGAACAGGCGCGATTGCTTGACGGGCTTGACGAGGTAGGCGGCGATGCCGGCCGCCTTGAGTTCGGACGGTTCGATGCGCAAACCCAGTGACGTAAGCACCATCATCTTCGTGGCGGCAATCGTGGGATCGCTTTTGATGGCCCGAGCCAGGGTTAAACCGTCCATCTCCGGCATTTGCATATCGAGAATGGCCAGGTCGTAGGGATCGCCGGCGGCCGCCTCCCGGCGCAGGATGGCCAGGGCCTCCGCGCCGCTGGCCGCCTGGCCGTTGCGCATGCGCCAGGACAGAATCTGATGATGCACGATCTGACGGTTGGTAAAGTTGTCGTCCACCACCAGCACGCGCAGACCCACCAAACCATCCTGGGTCATGGAGGGCAGCGCCGGCATGTCGGTGGATTGTTTTTCCAGGCGCGCGGTGAACCAGAACGCCGAGCCTTTGCCCACCTGGCTGCGCACCCCGATCTGGCCGCCCATGAGCTCGACCAATTGCTTGCAGATGGCCAGCCCCAGCCCCGTGCCGCCATATTTGCGTGTCATCGAGCCGTCCGCCTGAGTGAAGGCCAGGAACATCCGCGGCAAGGCGGCTTCCGGAATCCCAATGCCCGTGTCGGTCACCTCGAAGCGCAGGCAGGTGTCCATCTCGGTTTCGAGTTCTTTGGTCACTCGCACCACCACTTCACCCTGCTCGGTGAACTTGATGGCGTTGCCCACCAGGTTGGTCAGAATCTGCCGGATGCGGCCAGGATCCCCCCGCAGCCGTGTCGGCACGTCGGTGTGGATCCAACTGGCCAGTTCGAGGCCCTTGTTCTGCGACCGTTCGGCCAGCAGTTCGACCGTGCTCTCCACCGCGTCGCAGAGATCGAAGTCGATGCTCTCGAAGGTCAGCTTGCCCGCCTCCACCTTCGAGAAGTCCAGGATGTCGTTGATGATCGTCAGCAAGGCGTCGGCGCTGGAACGGACCGTTTCGGCGAAATCACGCTGTTCGTCGTTGATTTCGGTTTCCAGCAGCAGGCCGGTCATGCCAATGATGGCGTTCATGGGGGTCCGGATTTCATGGCTCATGTTGGCCAGGAACTCGGACTTTAACCGCGTGGATTCCAGCGCGACGTCGCGCGCCCGACCCAGCTCCTGCTCGGTTAGCTTGAGCTGGGTGATGTCGCGTGACACGCTGATGAGGCCGGTGGCTTTGCCATCCTGGTTGAAAATGGGGACCTTGGAAACCGAGGCCCAGGTTTCCTTGCCATCGACCGTCAACTGCCGCTCCACCTTGTTGATGATCGGCTGGCCGGTCGCCAGGATGCGCTGCTCATCGTCGTAGAACTCCTGCGCGCGCTCCTTCGTGTGGAAGTCAAAATCGGTTTTGCCTTCGACTTCCTTGGGATCGTTCAAACCCAGGCGCTTGGCCAGCGCGCGGCTGCACCGGATAAACCGCGAGTTCGTGTCCTTGAACGAGATCCGGTCCGGGCTGCTGTCCATCAGGGAGCGCAGCTGATCGCGTTCGAAGGCCAGATCCGCCTCGATCCGCTTCATCTCGGTCACGTCCTTGGTGATGCCAAAGGTGCCGATAATTTGCCCGTCTTTGTTGTGCAAGGGCATCTTGGTGGTCAACGCCCACGTTTCGGTGCCATCAATCCACGTTTCTTTTTCCACCTTGCCGATGAGGGGCTGGCCGGTGCGGATAATGGCCTGCTCATCCTCGTAAGCCGGCCGGGCGTGCTCCTCGGTGAAAAAGTCAAAGTCGCTCTTGCCCACGGCCTCCTCGGCGCGGCTGATGCCCAAGCCGGACACCACGGTGTTGCTGCACTTGAGGAACCGGGACTGGGTGTCCTTGAAGTAGATCCGGTCGGGAATGTGGTCCAGGAGGACGCGCAGCAGATCCCGCTCGTAGGCCAGCGCCTCCTGCATCCGTATGCGCTCGCTGACGTCCCAGAAGATGCCCACGATGCCAATCGCCTCGCCCCGCACATCCAGAATGGGCGTTTTGATGACATGCACATGGGTTTTCTCCTGGCCGACCGCTTGATTGACTTCGACGGTATCCAGGGGTTCGCGCTGAGCCATGAGGCGCAGGTCGTCGCGCCGGTATTTCTCGGCCAGCTCGTGGGGAAAGATATCGAAGTCGGTTTGGCCGACGATTTCGGACAACGGCTTGCCCAAAGCTTTACAAAATTTCTGGTTGGCAAACGTGAAACGGCCGGCGACATCCTTGCGGAAAATGTTTTGCGGCAGGTTTTCCACCAGCGTCAAAAAGAAGGCCTCGGATATCTCCAGGGCCGCCTTGGCCTGCTGGCGTTCCGCCAAGGCGGTGGACAGTTCGTTCAGATTGCGGCGGAGTTCCAACTGCGCCATAACCTGATGCGCCAGGGTCCGCAGGGATTCGATCTGGTCGGGGATCGGCCGACGCGGCTGGGTGTCCATGACGCAGAAGGTGCCGATGGCCAGTCCCTCGGGCGTCAGCAGCGGAAAACCAGCATAAAACCGGATGAAGGGCTTGCCCACCACCCGCGGATGGTTGGCGAACCGCTCATCCAGCGTCGCGTCCTCCACCAGGAACAGACCCGGCTGCAAAATGGCATGAGCGCAAAAGGAAACGTCCCGTGAAGTTTCGTTCCCTTCCAAACCCACCTTGGATTTGAACCATTGACGATCCGCGTCCAGGAGGCTCAGGATCGCCGTCGAGGCACCCATTATCTGGGCCGCCAATCGGGTTAAATCATCAAAAACGGCCTCGGGCGCCGTGTCCAAAATATGATACCGCCGCAGCGCCAAAAGTCGCTCCGCCTCGTTGGGGGGCAGGGGCGCAATTTTGCTTTTCCCATGGATGCTCTCCGGATGCTCATTCGCTGGCATATGACAATGCTTCAATTCAGTCTGGGCAAAGCGCACCAACCGCCCTCCCGTTCCCCACCCGCCCGGAAGCGATCAGCTAAAATTCATGCGCTCAATAATGACCGCCCAATCGATTTCCACAGCCTACAGCTATATCGGGGATCGTCGCCACCGGTTGAGTCGGTTTTTACCGCAATCAGAATCTCACGAGGCTCCCAATTTGGCAAGGCCACTAAAGAAATATTGCGCAACAATCCCAAAAGCGTAACGATGTGCCCATGGTTCAGTCTGACATCCGCCCGTCTGCGGTCGTGGCTTTTTCGGGGCGCGACCGCATGGTGCAGGCTTTTCGTTGGATGCTGCTGGCTCGTCTCCTGGACGATAAGTTCACCAGCCTCTACCGGGGCGGCAAAATTCAAGGCGGGGTGTTTCTGGGGCGCGGTCAGGAAGCTTTGAGTGCCGCCGTCGGCTTGTCCCTGCGGTCCGGCGACATTTTTGCCCCGCTCATCCGGGATGCCGCCGGCCGCCTGGCCTTTGGGGAACCCATCCTGGATGCCGTGCGGACTTATCTCGGATCGGTCCTTGGCCCCATGCGCGGACGCGATGGCAACGTCCATCGCGGGCGCCCACGCGAAGGCCTTTTGGTCATGCTAAGCCATTTGGGAGCCATGATTTCGGTCGTCAACGGCATGTTACTGGCCCGCCGCCTGAAGGGACAAACCGGCCAGGTCGGCGCCACCTGTCTGGGCGATGGCGGCACTTCCACGGGTGCTTTTCATGAGGGGTTGAACCAGGCGGCAATTGAAAAGCTCCCCTTGGTGCTGGTGATCGCCAACAACCAATACGCCTATTCCACGCCCAATTCCCGGCAATTCGCCTGCCGCCACCTCGTGGACAAGGCGATTGGCTATGGCGTGGACGGCCATAGCGTCGATGGCACCGATCTGGAGGCGTGTATGAAAGTCGTCGGGCAGGCGGTGAGCCGCGCCCGCCAGGGACAAGGGCCTCAGTTAGTGGTCGCCGAACTGCTGCGCTTGTGCGGCCATGGCGAACACGACGACGCTAATTATGTTTCGGCCCAACTCAAACAGGCGCCGGTAGGACGGGACTGTCTCAAAGTGGCGGAAGCCTGGCTCCGGGAACATGACTGGGCCGATGATATGGCTCTGGAAGGCTGGCGCCGCCAGGCCCTCGACACCATCGAGGTAGCGGTCGCCACCGTGCAACGCGAACCGGCCCCGGATGCCCTGAAAGAAAATTGGTGCACGCTGGCTTCCAAACACCTCAGCGAAGGGTTTCACGAAATTCCCTGACCCTCCCTCCCATTATCTGGCCTCATGAGCATCACCTATTTGGACGCCATCCGTGAAGCGCAAGCGCGCGCCCTGGCCGATGATCCCCGCGTGTTAATCTACGGCCAGGATGTCGGCGCTTTTGGCGGCGCCTTCAAGGCCACGAAGAATCTCGCGCAAAAGTTTCCCGGACGGGTCATCGATGCCCCCGTCAGTGAAGACGCCATGGTCGGCGCGGCCGTCGGCGCGGCCATCGAAGGCATGCGACCCATTATCGAAATCCAGTTCGCTGATTTTTCCACCATCGCGTTCAACCAGATCGTCAACCAGGCCGCCACCCTCTTCTGGCGCACGAATGTGCCCTGCCCCATCACCATTCGACTGCCGTCCGGCGGCACCTCCGGCGGCGGCCCCTTCCATAGCCAAAGCCTGGAAACCCTGTATGCGCATTTCCCGGGATTGATCGTCATGACGCCGGCCACGGTCGAAGATGCTTACAGTATGCTGATTGAAGCGGTGGCCATCGATGATCCGGTGATCTTCTGCGAACACAAATTCCTCTACTACCATCTCAAGGCCGAAAAGCTTCCCACCGAGGCCCTGCCCACAGGCAAAGCCCGCATCGCCCGCACCGGCCGCGATATGACCATCGTCACCTACAGCGCCATGTTGCATGAAGCCCTGGCGGTGGCCGAGGAACTGGCCGCCGAAGGCGACGAGATCGAAGTGGTCGATTTGCGGTCCGTTAAACCGTTGGACACCGACACCGTCATGGCGTCGGTCGCCCGCACCGGCCGTTTGCTCTGCGTGGGCGAATCGTGGCCCTGGGGCGGCGTTACCGCCGAAGTCATCGCCCGGGTGGCCAGCGAAGGCCTCGCCCTGCTGGATGCCCCCCCGCAACGGATCAACGCCAAAGACACCCCCGTTCCTTTTCACCCCAACCTCTGGGCCGCGCACCGCCCCACCGCCCACAACATCGCCATCGCCGCCCGCAAGCTGCTCCGAATGTAAACCGCTATGACGCCAATCCCCCTCATCATGCCCCAATTGGGCGAATCCATCGCCGAGGCCACGGTCATCAAGTTCTTGGTCAAGGTAGGCGATGCCGTCGAAGCGGACCAGGACGTGATGGAAGTGGAAACCAGCAAAGCCACCATGACGGTGACCTCGCCCTGCCGCGGTCGCGTCACCGATGTTTCCGCCCAGTTGAACGAAAGCTACCCCGTAGGCAGCGTTCTCGGCTATCTCGAAGTCACCACCGCCGACGCAGCGCGCCTGGGAATCGATGCCAACGGCCCCGCCAAGGTTGCCAGCTCGGCCGAAACCCCGATGCCTTCACTGGGTTCCACAATCCCGCCAAGCGAACGTAAACAGACGGTTCAACCCCGGGTCCGCGGCCTGCCCGTCCCGGCCCACGTGGTCGGCGCCAGCTACATGTCCCCGCGCATGAAGGCCCGCATGGACGAACTGGGCCTGCACGCCGCCGATCTGGCGGGGGTCGCCGGCAGCGGCGCCGGCGGACGGGTCACCATCAAGGATTTCGAAAAATTCCTGGCTAACCTCGAAAAAAACAAGCTCAGTCCGGCTTCGTCCATGCGCGTGGCCGTGGCCGACGCCATGCGACGAAGTTGGACCCGCCCGCTCGCCACCGTCGGCTTGCCCGTCATCCTGGACGCCGTGTTGGCTCATCGCAAAACCTGCCTGCCCAAACCCGGCCCCACCGTCTATGCGCTCCGGGCGCTGGCCCTGGCGCTGGCCGAAAACAGTGCTCCGGCCGGACGTTTGATCGGCGCCCACATCGTGCACCCGGCGGCCATCGACATCGGCTTTGCCGTCGAGGCCGATGATGGCGTGCTCGTGCCGGTGCTCCGTCAAGTGGATCAGTGTCCTCTCCGCGACCTGATCCACCGATACCACACCTTGGTGGAACTGGCCCGGCAACGGCAACTGCCCGCCGGCGCCACCGGCGGCCCCATCGCCACCGTCAGTAATTATGGCACGTTCGGCCTGACCTGGGCCACCCCCATTCCCCTCCCCGAGCAGACGCTGGTGCTGGGCATGGGCGCCGCCCGGCAAACGCCACTCTGGGATGAAACCCAAGGCCGGTTTGTGCCGGTGATGGAGGCGAATCTGACGCTGAGTTTTGATCATCGCGTGCTCGATGGCGGCGCCGCCGGACGGTTGCTGACCCGGGTGGCCGCCCTCATGGCCGAACCCGACAAACTCTGATGAAATTCGGCGCGCACATGCCCACCGGCGGCGGCATCTGGCGAGCCCTCGAACGCGGTATCGGCATCGGCTGCGAAGTCGTGCAATTGTTCGTCAAGAACAACCGCCAATGGTTTGGCCAACCCTATTCGCCCGATGACCTGGCCCGATACGCGAATCAAGCGGCGGCCGGCAAGCTCCATACCATCTTTGGCCACGCCGGCTACCTCATCAACCTGGGCGCCCCCGCCTCGCCCAATCGCGACCGTTCCGTGCAAGCCCTGATTCAGGAAATCCAGCTCGCCACCGAACTGGGACTGCCCTTCCTCGTCCTGCACCCGGGCGCCCACCTTGGCGCCGGCGAAGCGTCCGGACTCCAACAAATCGTCGCCGGACTCGACGATGTCTTTCGCGCCACGCGCGCCTCGCCCGTGCGGATCGCCCTGGAAAACACCGCTGGCCAGGGCACCTGCCTGGGCCACGATATCGCGCATTTGGCCGCGATTTATCAGCGAGTCCAACACCCCGGCCGGCTCGGCCTCTGTCTCGATACCGCCCATTTTTTCGAGGCCGGCCACAACCTGCGCACGCCCCGGGGCTGGCAGGCCGCTATCGGCCAAGTGGAATCCCAAATCGGCCTCCGGGAAATCCTGGCCTTCCATCTAAACGACTCCAAAACCGACCTGGGGTCGCGCGTGGACCGCCACGCCGGTATCGGCCAGGGCAAAATCGGCCGCCCCGCCTTCCGCCACATCGTCAATGATTCACGCTTCGCCACTGTGCCGGGCTGCCTGGAAACCCCCAAATCGGAAGATCTGCACGAGGATGTTGAGAACCTGGCCATCTTGCGCGCCCTCGTGTTCCGGCGCGGAAACAGTACAAAACCTCTAATGGAAACATGAAATCACAATTTGTGATTTGGGCTATTTGTGATTTCAAGCTGTTATGACCGCCTGAACCTGCAACAACCATGACCATCGCTGGCATAGAGCCCACGCCTTCGGCCGCCCGCCCGCACCTGCTGGGCCTGGATTATTCCGTGCTGCAGCAATGCATGCATTGCGGCCTTTGCCTGCCCACCTGCCCGACCTACGCCGCCACCAAAATGGAACGGCACAGCCCGCGCGGCCGGATCGCCCTCGCCCGCGCCATTGCCGACGGCCGTCTCGAACTCACGCCCGCCTTCGGTCAGGAAATGTATTTTTGCCTCGGCTGCCTCGCCTGCATGAGCGCCTGTCCCGCCGGTGTTAACTACGCCGAAATCTTCGAGCACGCCCGAGCCGCCACGGAATTGGACCAGGTCATCGACACCCCGTTCCGACGCGCCGTTCGCTGGTTCACCATCAAATGGCTGTTCATGGATCTTCGCCGCTTGCTCTTTTTGGGCCGCCTGCTCCGCCTCTACCAGAGGCTCGGCCTGCAATCACTCCTCCGCGGCAGCGGCATCCTAAAACTGCTCCCGGCCAGGCTGCGCGGCTTGGAGGCGATGACCCCGACCATTGCCCCGAAATTCTCGGCCGAGTTGATTGCCCCCGTCACCCCCGCCCGCGGCGCGAAACGCTATCGCGTCGCCATGCTGACCGGCTGCGCCCAGGATTTGATCTTCAGCGAGATCAACCGCGACACCGTCGAAGTGCTCGCGCGCAACGGTTGCGAAGTGATCACGCCGCCCCGACAATCCTGCTGCGGTTCGCTGCACGGACATAACGGCGAATGGGCGCTGGCACAACAACTGGCCCGGCGACATATCGATCAGTTCCCGCCCGACCAATATGATGCCATCATCAGCAACGCCGGCGGCTGCGGCTCGCACTTGAAGCATTACAGCCAATTGCTCGCCGACGATCCCGCTTACCGTGAGCGCGCCCGGCAATGGGATGCCAAATTGAAGGATATTCACGAGTGGCTCATGGCCATTGGCCTGCAGCCCGTGCCCGCGCACACCGCGCCCGCGCAGGTGGTGACTTATCACGAATCCTGCCATCTCTGTCATGGCCAGAAAATCACGCGCCAGCCGCGCGAATTGCTGCGGGCGATCCCCAACCTGCAACTGGTGGAACTGCCCGAGAGCAACTGGTGCTGCGGCAGCGCCGGCATCTACAACATCACCCAGCCCGAAATGGCCAATCAACTGCTCGAACGGAAAATGAACCACATCCGGTCCACGGGCGCGACCATCGTGGCCAACGGCAATTCCGGCTGCCTCCTCCAACTCATCAACGGCGCCCGGCAACACGGCCTTTCCGTGCGCGTCGCTCACCCGGTGACGCTCCTGGCCGAAGCTTACCGGCGGACCGGAACGCTGCCGGAAGAAAAGCCCCAAACTGGGACTTAACGCAAAGTCGCGAAGATGCAAAGCCGCAAAGCATAGACAGATGGCATTGAAGGTGGATCGACTAGGCCTTCACCCAACAGGTGGAGGCATCAGCTTCTACCACTACTGTCCGGTCATTGATAGGGCTAAAATGCTAAACACCCCTGTGGTTATTGATGATTATCGCTCTCTTGACCTGCTCACGATATAAACTAAAAAAGCCGTTTGCATGTATCTCCTGGTCGCAATAGTCAAGAAGGAATTGAAATTGGAGCCGAGTTTGAGTATAATCCTGCAAGTTTTGAGTGTGAACGCATTTCAACAAGAGCCTCTGGCTCAGCTAGTTACGCAAGATATCGGGGTATTTCCGAAAACCGAAACTCCTAACCAGTTGATGTTGTTAGGGATATGACCGGACGCTAGGGGACGGCATCATCATTTTGCAAGGCATGCTGTAAATTTCGAACGCTGGAGGCGGCCGAAATTCCCAGCTATCTCATTGCTTCCAATATCAACAGCGCATCTTCCCATCCATCCGGAGTCGAAAACGAGTTCACGCCAGCATTCGTAAAACGACCGGCTGCGACCGATTCACCGGTTCTCGGGTCAATCCAGAAGGCTTTAACGGTGCTGCCGGCGGTGAGTTTGTTCAGGTTGATCGAGAACGAAGCCTTGCTGCCCAAGTACACCATCACCCACCGGCCATCCTTGTGGCGCGCGGCCAGGTTCAGGACCTGTCCATTGGTGGTGCCGCCACTGGCGAACACGGCTTGGTCCGGAACCAGATACCACCATTCTTTTCGATCCAGAAAGATTTTCTTCAGGATACCCAGTTGGGTCGCGCCCGGTGCGTCGAGCGCCTGTTTCCAAGTGGGCAGCACCCGCCAACTGTCATTGTGCCCGTAGGCGTGGTGCGCGCCGGCCAGGTACGAGTAATACGCCTGCCGGCGAACCCAGAGCGGCGTGACCTCGAATCCATATTCCGAGCCCTGTTCGTAAGCGCCTTCGCCCATCAGGACGGGCTTCACGGGTTTCAGATTATATTCCAGGGTCACCATGGGATAGATCGCTTCGACCCACTTCCAGGTCTGCATCACGCTGAAATCCAACCAGGCCTCCTCGTGCAAGAAACCGGCCGGATGCGGTGCGGGATCGGGCTTGAAGGTCACCAGATGATAACCTCCGTCACCTTCGCGAAGGCCCGCGGCCAGCTCCCGCAGCAGGGGTGCAAACTCCGGTTTGGCTTCGGGCGTCATGGACCAGACGATGGTGGGGACCGTCTGGTAGCGTTGCGCGATCCACTTCGCCCACGCGCGGGCGTTCTGAATCGTGATGTAATTGCGGTACCGCTGGTGGAACATCGTCATGGAAATGACGAGGTTGTTTTCGCGGGCGATCTGGACGACGGCATCGACGTTCTTGAAATAGCCCTCGTTGGGCGTGAGGGGGTTGTTATCGATCCAGGGCTTTTCACCATGGATATTGGGCTTCGTGCCGTCGCCCACGCCCATGAGCATGACTTGCGCGAAGGCAAAGCCCTTGGCTTTGGTCTTCTCAATAATTGTCCTGGCCTCCTCGAGCTTGTACTCCCGGAAGAGCTGCCACTGAGTGGTGCCCAACCAGAAGACGGGGTCGCCCTTTTGGTCGATGAAGTAACGGCCATTTTCGCTCACCTTAAGGGGATAGACGGGTTCCCCGGCCAGCGAGCTTGCCGTCAGGATCAACAAGAACAACGCCGACAGAGCGTTTGGGATCGTCGTGGTTTTCATGGGGTGCTCCAACATTTGTGTTTTCCGATTCTCAGCGGGTCTTGGTTTCGCGGAAGCCCCGGCCCAGAAACTCCACCATCGGCTGGCCGGTAGCGGGTTGATACATGAAAGCATGGTAAGCCTCGCAGGGGATCAAGCAAGGAAGGATTTATAGCACGGCTGCTTCAAGAGGCTGGTGCATTTTTCACTGGGCGGCTAAATGAATGCGGTGTATCCGTAAGGGCAGCACCTGCATCAGCTCTGAAAACTTATGAAGAATTCTCAAAGCTCTCGTTGCTTCTGGCCATGCTGGCTCGCCGTCGGACTCGCCTTCATGGCGCCTGCCCGCCATCTGCACGGACAGTCAACCGCGGACTCCGCCGCGAACACCGCCAAGGTAGCCGAACCTATCACCTGGACCACGCAACAGGATCATAAAAACATGATGGACCAGTTGGGCATCAAGCGCCTCCGCCCCGGCCCAAGCGGGCAAGCCGGAGCTACCAACTCAGCTAATTACGACCCGGCCAAGGCCAATCCATACCCCGATTGGCCTGGTGCCCTTGCCTTGAAGAACGGGCAAAAGGTTACCACGCCGGAGCAGTGGTGGAAACAAGGCCGCCCAGAAATCGTTGAGGAGTTCGAGCGAGAGGTTATTGGCCGTGTGCCTAAGGATGTCCCCAAAGTGACATGGACGGTCGCAACCCAGGTGGTCGATCGCGTCCTGGGAGATATTCCTGTTATTGGGAAGCAACTGATAGGACATGTGGATAATTCGGCTTGCCCAGCCATCCGCGTGGATATCCAGATGATTCTGGTCATCCCGGCAAAAGCCAAAGGTCCGGTACCCGTGCTCATGATGTTTGGCGGCTTTGGCGGAGGCGGCCTGCCCCGGCCAGCCGGTTCCCCGGCGGGCGGCAGCGGCGGCGGTTTCGGTGGACCCTTCGCGGATCCTCCGTCGACGGAGCAGTTGATCGCGGCCGGATGGGGTTACGCAACCATCACTCCCGGTAGTATTCAAGCGGATAACGGCGCGGGACTCACCAAGGGCATAATCGGCTTGGTCAACCAAGGCCAGGCGCGCAAACCGGATGATTGGGGCTCGCTGCGCGCATGGGCCTGGGGTGCTGCGCGCGGCTTGGATTATTTGGAGACCGACCCCGCGGTGGACGCGAAGAAGGTCGGCATCGAAGGCGTTTCGCGGTATGGCAAAGCGGCCTTGGTGGCGATGGCTTTCGAGCCGCGCTTTGCCATGGTCCTGGTGGGTTCCTCCGGCGAAGGCGGGGCCAAACCGCATCGCCGTAATTTTGGTGAAGCGGTGGAAAACCTCACCGGCTCAGGCGAATACCACTGGATGGCGGGCAATTTTCTGAAATACGGCGCCGCCGAGGCCGGCTTCGGCAGCAAGAACGCCGGCGATCTGCCGGTGGATGCTCATGAGTTGATTGCGTTGTGCGCGCCGCGCCTCACGTTCATCAGTTACGGCATCCCCGAGCGAGGCGACGCCAATTGGCTCGATCAGCAGGGCAGCTACATGGCTACCGTCGCCGCCGGTCCGGTTTTCCGGCTCTTGGGCGCGAAAGACCTTGGCGAAAAGGAGGATTATCGCACCGTGAAAATGCCGCCCGTCAACACGGGTCTGCTCGAGGGTGAACTCGCCTGGCGACAGCACAACGGCGGCCACGAAGACCGTTCGAATATGAAATACTTCCTCGCGTGGGCCAATAAGTTCATCAAGCACACACCGCCAGCGGCTACGGCGAAGTAGTCGGAATTGCTCCTTCTGCTTCCCATAAACCTCGTAGCAGCGGACGTAAGTTCGCTCATGCTTTTGCGTGCGAATATTAGTGCGGGCTCACGTCCGCTGTTACAGCTCGTTGATGGTTCATGTTCCCAAGGCGTGTGCGTACGCGAATGGAAGCTACCGATGCACCGGTTGGGTTCATGCAACCTTTTGTCGCATATGCAACAAAAGGT
This sequence comes from Verrucomicrobiia bacterium, assembly GCA_017880715.1. GTDB lineage: Bacteria > Verrucomicrobiota > Verrucomicrobiia > Limisphaerales > UBA1319 > JADGRT01. The sequence continues at coordinate 27,962 of JADGRT010000001.1, forward strand.
TGCACCGCTGAGTTCATATTCCCAAGGCGTGGCCATAAGGGCATCGAGGATTTCCACGACGCGTGGGCCGTTCCTTTGACGGCCCCTTTTTATTGCTGGGGCGCAACTGGCTTTTGAGCGCTCGGATCACCGGTCGGGGGCGGCGCGTGGTCGGTCTTGGCCGGTGGACCGAGCAGTTCCGTGAAGATGGGCTTCAACGCGTCCGCCCAGATTTGATAGCCCTTCACCGAGAGGTGCAGCCCATCCACGGTCACGCCGTCAAACAGCTTTCCGTCCGAGTCCGCCAGCTTGGCGTTGAGGTTGACATACCGAATGGGTTTGCCGTCGGCGAATCGGGAAATGCGGTCGTTGATCCGATTGATGGTCGGGACGATGGCCGCGCCGCGTCGTCGGTCATTTCGCGGCGTGATGCCCATCAGGATGATAATGGATTTCGGAGACTTCTGTCGCATGAGGCTTAGGATGGCTGCAATGCTGCGGGTGACCTCTTCCACTTTGGCCTCGTCACCTTCCGTTGGTGGTGCATCCCTGAGATTATTTGTGCCCGCCAGCAGGACGATGATCTTGGGATTGACACCGTCCAATTCTCCGTTCTGAACGCGCCACAGAATGTTCTGGACCGTGTCGCCACCCCAACCGAAATTGGCGGCGTTCCAGCCAAAGAAATTCGCGTTCCAATTCGCGAGCAGGTCCTGGTATTGCCTGTCGCTCGCGCCCCAGCGCCGCGTGATCGAGTCACCTTCAAAGTAGATGTCGATGCCGCCCTTTTTGGCTTTCTCCACCAACTGTGCATGCGCGACCCGTGAATTCGGATCGGTCCGCGGCACAGCCTGAACAATCGGCCCGCGCGGGGCGGCAATGGCTGTGGCCAATCCATCCATCGGAACGGCTGCCGAGGTCGGAACCGTACTGAGAGGTGGTGTCTGCGCCATCAAAACACCCGGAGCGATACGGGCAGTACGGCGGCCTTCTGCCTTCAGTGCGCGCATTACGCTGCGCCCCGCTTCCTCGCCCTCGGGCAACACCACCTTCACGAAGGTTCCCCCGCGTTCCGCCGACGAGCATCCCGGGCCGGTCAGCCTGCGATCGAGGGCTATGTTCACCGTGAGCGGTTTGTTCTCCGGATTCGAGACGCTAAGGCGCACACCGTCGACCGTCTCCTGGAGAAGAAGCAGGCATGGCTGGTCGACCGAGAGGGTCCAGCCCGAGTTGGCTGCCAGCTTCCCAGGCTGGCGGAAAGCGGCCTCCAGCAACTTCAGGCCGTTATGCCGCACCGCCTGCAGCGCGGGGGTGTTGCTCAGCACCTCCACCGGGCGGAACGCCCCCTCAGCCTGGGCGCCGTGGACGCCGGGCAGCACGGCGTACTGGTAGGCGCCGCCGTTCACGTTCGCACCGTGGTCGATCCACAGACTGAAGACGTCGCGAGAGAGTGGCGTGGTCCCACGGGGACCGATATCGCTCCAGCGGCCCGTCTGCGCCCCGAGCTTCAGCTTCAAGCGTGTGTTGGCGGGGAACACATAGGTGACCGAGTTGTGCTCCACCCAGCGAGCGCCGTCCAAGGCATGTTCCCCATCGGCCAAAGGCTGCGTCCGCCCTGCGGCGAGAACATTGCCCGAGCGCAAGCACTGGTTCACCGAGGTGCAGACCGGGTTCGCGGAAGCGCAGGTGATGCCGGTGCCCAGACACACGAACACGTCATCGAAGTAGAACCAAGCTTTCGTCGCGGCCAGCGAGCCGCGCGCCAAGTCCATGACCGCCATGCCAAAGGTGCCGTCGGACACCCCGCCAACGAAGCGGGTCTTTCCCATGCTACGCACCTGGCGGGGATCCAGCGGCTCGGGCCGCTGCTCGACGGTGGTGCCGGGCACTTTTCGCCAGTCCCACACGGGGAAGATGTCCCGGTACTCGTCCCCGGTACGGTAGAGGAGAGCTGCTCCGTCGGCGATGTGGTGCGACTGCCTCCCCTCACCGTTGGTGAAGCTGTCGGTGTTCGCCATGCGCGTCGAGAACATGCGCGCCGAGGTAAAGTAGCCGGCGCGGTGGTGTGCCATGTAGTCCGACTTCCAGAAGTGGCGGTTGCCTACCTGGGGCGCCACGGACGAATCGCCGCGCAGGCGCGCCGCGAAGTCCGCCAGCTCTTTCCGGCGCGGGCTGCCGAGCTGCGCCAGGCGGTCGGCCGCCGTCTCGAGGCCGCGCGCGCTTTTGCCGGAGCGCACGATCTCCCGCCCGACGACGCTGTAGTCGAACACTCGGCCACGGATCATCCACTGCTGCCCATCGAGTACGTAACGCTCCAGGATGGCCAGTTGCTCCGGCGTGGGAGCAAAGCGGGTACCCTGCGTGAACTCGACGAAGCGCGAGCAGTCGTCGGTGAAGGCAGCGCCGTAACCCCCCGAGTAGAGCACGGCCCCGTGCTGGTGGAAGCTGAAGTCAGCCTGGATGCCCTCCTGTCCGGGACCGGCGATGTGGATCTCGCCGAAGAGGGGTTGCACCGCTTCACTCACCAACTCGGGCGAGCCCTCGATCAGACCACGCAGGACCTGGTTGTTGGCCAGCCACACCAAGTTGGCGCCCGTGAGCGTCCCCTTGCTCGCCTTCTTCAAGCTGCTGCGGTCGAGGATTTCCACGGCCTTCGCCGCTTGCGCCGGCGTGGTTTCGCCCTCCATCAGCAGCATGATCTCGCCTACGCTACGCGGCACCCCGATCTGATTGTGCCACCAGTTTGGATTCTTGAAGTCGTTCTGCAGCCAGTAATCCAGGGCCGCCATCAACTTGGTCCGCAGCTCGGCGTTGCCCCGGTTTGCGGGATCGCCGGCACGCCAGGCCCGTGCCATGGACGCCACGCGGGAGAGGTGGCCTGAGGTGGCCCAGTTGCCCGGAGTCCGATCGGCGTAATCAATGTCTGCCCACGAGCCGTCGGGCTTGAGCTGCGCGGCCAGCTCGAGTGCGGAGCGCGACGTCGGGCCGCTACCCCTGGGTCGCGTCGGCAGCAGCGAGGCGGCCAACCGTTGCTTCAGAAGCTCAGTGTCTTCATCTTTCACCGAGCTGCCGAGGGCAACTGCGGCCGGTCCCGCCGGCGGCGAGAAGAACCCTACGGCCAGCAGCAGGGCTGCCGCCACCAGCCGCAAGCGCCCACGAGTGCTGCCTTGGCACGCGCGCACTAAATTGAAGGTGTGTTTCATAATGACAACCAGCCTGTTTATTACCTACCTGTTTCTCCCATAATAGCCATTCTTTTAGAGAAAAGGTATTTAATAGAGGTAGATAGAACGACAAGACGCATCTCGTCGTTGGCGGGGGCAACTTTGTGCTCGCCGTGAGCAAGGGAACCTTCGGCGGCACAGCCACCTCGGACCTGTTCACCACAGGATCCTGAAGGGCGTCTGCTCCCTGCACCAATCGTGTCGTGCTGCTTATGCATACGTGGGAAGACTGGTCGAGCCTGCGAGACCAAAGGCTTTCGTTCTGGACGAT
>JADGRT010000357.1 GCA_017880715.1 Verrucomicrobiia bacterium
CTCACTTTTTCGGTGTAAAATTCTTCAAATTTTCGAGCAGGGCCTTTACCACGGCGTTTTGGGGGTCGAGTTTCAGGCTGGTTCCGGCCAGGAGGCGCGCATCGTCGGCGCGATTTGACGTGACCAGCAGGTTGACATAACGGAAGAGGGCTTCGGGGCTGGTAGGGCAAAGGGCGAAGGCCTGGCGGAAGGCAAAATCGGCCTCTTTGGTCATCCGCTCTTTCTCGTCGGGAGTTGTGGCGTTGGTGCTGCGCCAACTGTAATTGCCGGCGATGGAGGTGCGCAGTTTGGAGAAGGCTTTTTGAGCCCACATGTCCTCGACGAATTGCGGGTCGCCCGTGAAACCGCCCAGGTCATGCTTGAGATAGACCTTCTCCGCAAACGCGGCGACCTCGGCGACCGAGGTGTCGTAGTTGAGCCAATCGCCAAGCATCGGCCGGAGATAGCGCGACCAGTATTCATGGTCCCGCTGGACGAGTTCGTCGGAGAGCCTGGGCAGCGGCTGGCGATTGACTTTCATAATCAGACCGTTAGGAGAGAGGTAGGGATACATCCAATCGAGCGGGAAGCTTTCTTCGACGTAAAACTCGCGGTCCAGGTTGCGGTCGAAGATGATTTTGGTGAGCACACCATTGATGCTCATGATGGCGACCTGGCCACTGACATGAATCTGGCCGTCTTTCATGCGCACGTCCTCGCCCGGCTTGAGCTTCTTCAAGGTGAACCGGCGTTGCACATCAATCATAAACTCATTAAAACACTTTGACGAATCTTCGGCTGTGGGGGTGTAGATGGTCGGGCCGTACATCGCCCGCAGGTAATCCAAGTAGGTGCTATCCGCCAGGGCGTTTTGCGTGATGGTAAAGAATGGTTTCCCCTCCGCATGGGACTCGGACATGGCGGTGATGACGCCGCGGCCGGGGTCGGTTCCGCCAAAGTAAATGCTCCCGGGCGGAATGGATTTGATGATATCGTTGCCGTAGGCCAGCACGTATTTTTCCTTCCAGTTGGCGAATTGCTCCCAGGCCAGGTCCGTCTCGAGAATGGGGCCCCATACCGTGTCCAGGGTGTCATCGGCCGTCGTCCCTTTGTATTGGTGCGCCCGCTGGCGCATGGCGACCCAAAGATTGGTGGCGGTTTCCCAATCTCCCCTGGCGCCTGCTTCGAAATAAGGCCAAACCTCGGGGGCCACCGGCTTCTTATCCAGGTCCGCCAAATGATGCGCTTGCCGAGCCTTGGCCGTGAAGAAGGCGCGCAGGCGGGCATCGAACCAGGGCTTCGCATTGGCAGCGCGAGCGGGAGGATTTGCCTCGGGCTTCTGCGCGGCGACGGCCGCGACGAACGCAAGCACGCCGACACAGCACAAGGCCGCGAGCAGAGCGCTCGGAGCGCGTCGGGCGCGGGAGGCATCCACGATGGAGGCGATTCGCGTTTCCAGATTGGAGGAGCGGGCCATGGCAATGGCTGCCACCTGCGGGACGCGCCGGAAAGTCCGGGCGATTTCCACCAGGTGAGCGGCGTAATCCGAGGCCTTGCAGCCGCCGTTCAGGACCCAGTCGTCGCAGGCACGCTCGCGTTCGATGCACAGCCGCCGCGCCGCCACCCAGACGAGCGGGTTGAACCAATAAACCGCACAGGCCAGCCGGGTGATCATTTGGGTCAGGCAATCCCATCGTTTCACGTGCGCGAGCTCGTGCAGCAGCACAACCCGGCGCCGCTCCGGTGACCATTCATCGGTTTCAGCCGGGAGCAGAATGACCGGCTGCCACCAGCCCCAGGTCGCCGGTATCACGTCGTCCGCAGACTGCAACAATGTCACGCGCCGCCTAACCCGTAATTGGTCGCCGAGCAGGCGCAATAACGCGAACCACTCCGCGTTCGCAGGTGGTTGCGCGGCACGGCGGAGCGCCCGGAGCCGCAGGCGTCCGACCGCGACCGAAAGGAGAATGATAACCGCGCCGCTCAACCAGACGGCCAGGATCCCGGCTGCCCAACTGGCGTGGACCTGAGTTGCGAGCCGTTGTCCTCCGGCACCCTGAGCAGCGCCAAGAGAGGGAATCGTTGCAGCGGGTGAAGAGCCAGGCGTTGGGTGGAGAGAGGCGGTGGTTGCTTTGGCCGGCACAAACTCGAGCGTGAGCGTGAGTTCGTTTCCGGAATCGGCGTGCGTCCCCACCGCCCAAAGGGGCCTTGGCCATGCCGGCAGCAGGCGCGAAAGCCCCGGCAAAAAGAGCAATCCCGCCACCGCCAGAAACCACACCAGGTGGCGGGCGGACGCAGCACCTCGGCGCCAGCAAAGACAGACTCCGCCGGCGACAATAAGAATGACGAAGCTCTTGAGGAATGCATCCGCGAACCCGGCGGCAAGCTGGGAGTGTTGGAGCGCATGCGTCACGACGGCAGTCCATGAATTCATATCAACGACCTTCCTTTCTGGCTTTTTTGATGAGCTGTTGCAGCCGGGTCAATTCCGTATCCGAAAGCTGGGTGTCGGCGGTCTCCAGGAGCGCCGCCATCGCCTGCGCGACCGACCCCTGAAAGAACGTGGAGACCACCCGCTGCAAGGCGGAGCGACGGGCGAGCTCCGGCGACGTTCGCGGGACATAGACATAACGCGCCCCCTCGCGGCGATGCCTCGCATGGCCTTTTTCCTCGAGGATGCGGAGGAGAGCCCGGACGGCCGAATAACCTGGCGGAGCCGGCAGGGCGGCGAGGACCGCCGCCGCGGTAGCCTGGCCCTGGGCATGGAGGATATCCATGATCTGGCGTTCGCGGCGGCTGAGATTGTGTTCCGGATTCATATTAAAGTGCTAATAAATTAGCACTTCGGAACGGGGTGTCAACCACGAAATGCTATAAAATTAGCAGTGCCTGGGTGCCACCCGGACGAAGCCGTTGCAACGGCTCGACGGCGTGGTCAACGGTTGCCGCCGGCGGCTTTCAACGAGGGCGGCGCGTTCATCGGGCAAGTCCCATGCCAGGCCTCGGTCGATCAGGGTTTCCGCGTGGACCGTTCCATGATCCACAGTACATCCGGGTTGTTGGGCGAGGAAACATTGAGCTTCGTGAGACGACCGATGGGCGGTATCGTCCGGGCGTCCCTCCATTTGTGAATTTCCGAATGACCATCCACAAACGCCAGCCCACCTGCTCCGCCATGGTAACTGCCCGGAAAATCGATCAATGTCCATGACCGAGGTTGATCGGGCCAGCCATTCATGCTGCTACACCACTCGCCGTCATTGATGCTGTCGCATCTTTCATCCAAAAACACAATCGTCATTGCGGGCCCCGGATTCACCGCCTGGCTTGCTTTCTGGTACTTTCGGTATCCGGAGCACCCGGTAAAAAAATCCGCGTCACTGCCGTTAAACCAACTGAGCATGGACATGCTTCGCTGCCGCGGGAGGGTTTGGCCGGCGTAAGGTCCCGACCTGACCGCGCACGGATATTGACTGTCCGCCGGACATCTCCAGATGCCCACGCTGTTCCCACAATAGGGCCACAGCCGGCTCTTTTTAACTATAACATCGGCATTCCAATTGTTTGCGTTGGCACCATCGGTCACCGGGTTGCCAGACCAACTCATGTCGCCCAGCGGAATCCAATCGCTACTGGTACCCCAGGCCGAGGGTACGTTGTCCACGTTGTCATCGGCATAAAGTCGCCATGCCAGCAGCATCTGGCGGCTATTATTCATGCATTGAATCCCCTGCGTCTTGAGCTTGGCGCGGCCCAGAACCGGCAACAACATGCTGGCCAAAACGGCAATGATCGCAATGACCACGAGCAATTCGATCAAGGTAAACCCGCGCGGCCGCCCAGGGGCAATCTG
>JADGRT010000358.1 GCA_017880715.1 Verrucomicrobiia bacterium
CTGGCCCTGCGCTATAACGAACAGGGCGCCGACGAAATGGTGTTTTTCGACATCACGGCCAGCGCGCATGGCCGGGACACCATGGTCGAGGTCATCCAACGCGTGGCCAACCAGTGTTTCATGCCGCTCACCGTGGGCGGCGGCATCCGCGCCGTCGAGGACATGAATGTCATGCTCAAAGCCGGCGCCGACAAAATCAGCATCAACACGTCGGCGCTGGCGAATCCGGATCTGATCCGGGCCGGCGCGGAAAAATTCGGCAGCCAATGCATCGTGGTGTCGATCGACGCCAAGCGGGTTGCGCCGGACCGCTGGGAGGTGTTTTCGCATGGCGGTCGCAAGCCAACCGGCCGCGATGCCGTGGCTTGGGCCCGCGAAGCGGTGTCGCTGGGCGCCGGCGAGATCGTGCTCAACAGCATCGACGCCGACGGCACCAAGGCCGGGTATGACCTGGCGATCACGCGGCGCATTAGCGAGGCGGTCGATGTTCCGGTGGTGGCCAGCGGCGGGGCCGGCAACCTGGAACATATGGCCGAGGTGCTGCTGGCGGGCCAGGCCGACGCCGTGCTGGCCGCGAGCATTTTTCATTTCGGCCAGTTCACTGTCGGGCAGGTTAAACGGTTTTTAGCGCAACGGAACATCCCCGTGCGCCTCTGAGATTATGGGATTGATCGAACAATTAAAATTCGCCGCGGACGGATTGTTGCCGGCCATCATTCAGGAAGCGGGCACCGGCCGGGTCTTGATGATGGCCTGGATGAACCGCGCTTCCCTGGAAAAAACCCTGGCCACCGGCAACACGGTTTTCTGGAGCCGCTCCCGCCAGAAGTTCTGGATGAAAGGCGCGAGCAGTGGGCACACCCAGCGGGTCCGCGAGATCGCTTTCGATTGCGACGGCGACACGCTATTGATTCAGGTGGACCAGGTGGGCGCCGCCTGTCACGAAGGCTACCGTTCCTGCTTCTTCCGGTCGGCATCGCTCGATGGCCAGACCCTCACCGTAACCGAGCCGCGACTGGAAACGCCGGAACAAATCTACGGGAAGAAATGATCGCCGAAGAAATGGTCCGGCCCGGCAGCCGGGAGTATTGCCTCCTGGCGGGCATTCTGGTCTTCGCCCGCGGGATGGATTTTCTCAGCACCTGGATTGCGACGCCGAATCTGGTGCTGGAGGCGAATCCGCTGGCCCGAAAGCTCGGCTGGCGAGGCGGGCTGGCGCTGAATGTGGTATTGTGCGCCGGTTTTGCCTTATGGCCGCTGCCCGCCATCGTCGTCGCCACCACCAGTGTGCTGGTGGCGGCGCGCAATTTTCAGTCGGCCTGGCTGATGCGAAGCCTGGGCGAGGAAAGCTATCGCTCCTGGATGGCTGACCACGTGCGAAACGCTTCCTTGAGCCTTTATCTGTTTTGTCTGCTGACGCAGACCTTGCTGCTGGCAGGCGTGGGCGCGGTGTTGATGGTTTTTAGCGAGTTGAACCTGGTGCCGTTGGCGGTGGGCATGGGCATCGTCGCCTATGCCATAGCCGTAACGTTTTACACGCTGCTTTCGGTGTGGCGCATCCGGCGCGCCAGGAGGTCGTAACGCGGACCGCCTTGGCCGGTCGCTGTGAAAGGTTGAATACATGTATTACCCAACGAAAGATGAATTTGTGAAGCTGGCCCGGGAGGGCAATCTCATTCCCGTGACCTGCCGCCTGCTGGCTGACCTGGAAACCCCGCTCTCCGCTTATCGCAAATTACGGCAACGTGGCGAATCCTACCTCTTCGAGTCCGTCGAAGGCGGCGAACATCTGGGGCGCTATTCGTTCGTGGGCGGCAATCCCCGATCCATCATTCGACAAACAGGATCATGCGTTGAGGTGGTCCGCAACGGTCAGGTCCTCGAACAGCACCGGGTGGATCCCGCGGCCCATTCATCCGCAGCCGGCGCGGTCCGGGACGGCCTCGAGGTGGTCGAGCGAATCATGGGGCAATACCGGCCCGTGGCCGTGGCGGGCTTGCCACGCTTCACCGGCGGGGCCATCGGCTTTATCGGCTACGAATTCATCCACGATGTCGAACCGGTGGTGCCACGCCCCCAGGCCGACGAGCTGCAAACGCCCACGATGTATTTTTTGATAGCCGACGAGCTGCTCATCTTCGATCGCGTGGCGCAGACGCTGACCCTGCTGGTCAATGCCGTGGTGGACGAGGCGGCGCGTCCGGCCGAAGCCTACGACCAAGCGATCGCGCGGCTGAAACGCCTGCTGGCGCTCCTCGAACAGCCCGACCCGCATCGGTCCGTGGCGTTTCCCCAGGAAGCGCCCCCGTTGCAGTTTGAATCGAACACCTCGAAGGAAAAGTTCCTGTCCAATGTCGGCAAGGCCAAAGAATACATTACCGCCGGCGACATCATCCAAGTGGTGGGATCGCAGCGCTTTTCCACACCGGTGAAGGCCACCCCGCTGGATATTTACCGGATGGCGCGGTCGATTAATCCATCTCCGTACATGTTTCTGCTCGAGTTGGACGGTTTCTCCCTGGTGGGCGCGTCGCCGGAAATCCATGTCCGCTGCGAGGATCGGGCGGTCGAGATTCGCCCGATCGCCGGCACCCGCCCGCGGGGCAAAACCCCCGAGCAGGATGCGGCCAATGAGCGGGAATTGCTGGCCGATCCCAAGGAACGCGCCGAACACGTGATGCTCGTCGATCTGGCGCGCAACGATCTGGGCCGCGTTTGCGATTACGGCACCGTGCAGGTCAAGGATCTTATGATCATCGAACGGTACAGCCATGTCATGCACATCGTGTCGCAGGTCCAGGGCCGGTTGTCGGCGAATAAATCCCTCTATGATTTAATGCGGGCCACCTTCCCGGCGGGCACGCTGACCGGCGCGCCCAAGGTGCGGGCGATGCAGATCATCGCCGAGCTCGAGCAATCGCAGCGCGGGCCTTACGGCGGGTGTGTGGGCTATTTCTCCTTCAACGGCAATCTCGACTGCTGCATCACCATCCGCACCGCCGTGTTAAAAGGTGGCAAGGCGTACGTGCAGGCCGGCGGCGGCTGGGTCAACGATTCCGTGCCCGAGGCCGAATACCAGGAAACCGTCAATAAAGCCAAGGCGATGTTGAAAGCCGTGGCCCTGGCCGAAAGCTCCATCATGTGACGGCGCGCGCCATTTGGGTTGCGGCTTTATCGCGCTGGGACTTTGCGTTAATTCAACAACCGGACGTTCCCGGCAACATTAGGTGCGACAGAACTCCTGATCCCCCTCACCGCAAATCCCCTCAAGGAAAACCGCTGAGCCCGGTTGCTACCGGCATGGACAACTTAATGTTGCATATGCAGACTTTTCTGAGGGGGAGTTAATTGGACTCTGGTCCCTGGCGAGTTGAGCGGCGGCTTACTTGAAGCGGAAATCGAGTTTAAAGTTGTAGAGCCAGGGGACCCGAGGATCGATGCCCTGGGCTTGGAGTTTTTCGGGCAGTCCCTGATAGTGTTGCTGCAGGAGGGCCGCATTGGGTGCGTTATAGTAGGTGACCAGGATGGTATCCCCCTGCACGCGCACGTCGCCTTCCAAGCCGCTGAAGATCGAGCGGGCCAAATGGACGGCATCCCAGGATTGGTAGGGCATGCCGAGGCGTTGGCGGAACTGATGAATGACGGCCTGGGCCACCAGTGCCAGGGTCATCTGCCCATAGCGGATGTTGAGGTTGAGCGTGCCGCTGCGCTGCCAGCCCAGGGCTTGGTTAAACTTGAAGAACTCTTCGACGTGCCAGCGCTGGGGAAAGTCGGTGCTGAGCTGTTCCAGGAGCTCATGGTCGCGGGTGCTCAAGAAGCCATGG
>JADGRT010000359.1 GCA_017880715.1 Verrucomicrobiia bacterium
TGTAACTGGAGGTGAACGCATTACGAGCCGCTGATATCGATGCATCCTTAGATTGCAGAATGTCTCGTATGAATTCTGACAGCCCAGCATCTGTGAGGAACAGCAACCAATCGTAGGATTGCGCTAAAACTTTTAACTCCTTGTTTGGGTTGTCTGATGTGAACCAATTACCATGATTGCTCACCACGCCGACTGTTAGGACAAAGTTGCGCAGCAAGTCGGGGTCACTGGATTCAACAATTTCCTCAATAAGGGCTGGGTATGGTTTGGAATAGAGCGTCCCATCCTTTTTAGAGATTACCCCATGCAGTTCCCCCGAGTGCACACGAATTTGTTGAAGGGAGGACACTGTACGGGCCACGTATGCCCCTTGCTTTGCTTTTTCGATGGTTTGAGGACCCTTTTTCATGCCCTGTTCAACGCCGACCCGCTTGCATTCAAACATGGCATAGGGCGATCTATACTGTGCCACCAGATCAAGTTCGATTCCAACCCCTTGGAGTTGCTTTACAAGTCCGACAAGCAGGAGGTTCTGTTGCACTCCAATAACGCAAGAGTTCCTGAGGATGCCTTTCTTGCTGAGCAATTGTTGGGACGCTTTGACATTGAACTCGCGCAAATGTTCCAGCGAGTCACCGAACTCCTTGAAAATCTTAGTTGAAGTGAGCGGTAGTCCGTAGCTTTTAAGAATCAATTTTTCTGTGAGCTTGATTGGATGGAGCGAATACTCGACATTGTGCGTGATAGCCGGATTTTTGTATTCTTCCAACCCCCGCTCAATCGCCACGCTGGAGGCGAGGCCCCAAGTCTTTAGCAGGTAGAAGGTGATGATCTCCACTAGCGTGCCTAATGCCCGCCAGCGGCTTTCTTTTTGGCTTTGGCGTAATTAAAGACGCTGTCAGCCAGCATATTCTGCAATCCGTCAACTCTCTGCAATTCCTCATTCGCTTCGAAACTCATGATCTGGCCAGTGTAACCTATTGGCTACGAAGTTGTAAAGTTGGCATTCTTAGCAATATGCATCGGACATTTTTCGTTCGATGTGGTTTCGATAGAACAGGTTCCGCAGATCGTTACAGACCGACCGTGGCACGTAGCGTGCTTCCATGAGTCAAATCCCAGACCTCCGGCAAAGCCGGGGGTTCCCTAGCCAAATGAATCGACGCTGTCCCAAGCTAGCCGTTACCCTTAGCCCCTTTTTCCGCTGCTCTCCAGGCCCGCAGCAACATGGCCAATCAGAAGATTAATCGTTATCCTGGCCACCTTCCTTGGCTTCGGCGGTGATTTCGTTGAGGTAAGCGCGGTATTCGCAATTGGGCATGCGGGAGGCGATGGCTGCGAGTTGATCGAGGGAGATGAAGCCGCGGCGGAAAGCGGCTTCTTCCGGACAGCCGATTTTGATGCCTTGCCGCTTTTCGATGGTTTGCACGTAAGCCGAGGCGTCATGGAGGCTGGTGCTGGTGCCGGCGTCCAGCCAGGTGAATCCCCGGTTCAGGCGGAAGACTTTCAGTTGTCCCCGCTTCAGATACTCCATGTTGAGATCCGTGATTTCGAGTTCGCCGCGGCCGGAGGGTTTGAGGGCTTTCGCCACCGCCACCACCTCGCGGTCGTAAAGGTAGAGTCCGGGCACGGCGAAGTTGCTTTTGGGTTCGAGTGGTTTTTCCTGGATGGAGAGGGCCCAGCCGTGTTCGTCGAATTCCACCACGCCATAGCGTTCGGGATTCTGGACATGGTAGGCGAAGATGCTGGCGCCGGCATGAAACTCGTTAAAGGCGCGCTGGAAGGCGTCGCCGCCGTAAAAAATGTTGTCACCCAGGATGAGGGTGACCGGGTCCTGGGCGATAAAGGACTCGGCGATCAGGAAGGCCTGCGCGATGCCGCTGGGCTTGGTCTGTTCGCGGTAATCAATGCTGACTCCCAGGCGGCTGCCATCGCCCAGTAATTGCTGGAAGCGGGGCAGGTCATGGGGGGTCGAAATCAGGCAAAATTCCCGAATGCCGCCTTCGATCAACGTGGTCAGCGGATAATAGACCATCGGTTTGTCATAGACCGGCTGCAATTGTTTACTGGCCACCAGGGTGAGGGGATACAGGCGCGAGCCGGTGCCGCCAGCGAGAATGATGCCTTTCATGCGGCCAGAAACTTACCCATCGGTTGGAAAATGGAAAGCTGATTTTGTTAACTACCATTTCAGGGCGGGCAGGCGGCGGGCGACTTCCTCGGCGTTGGCGCGACTGTTAAAGGCCGAGATGCGGAAGTAACCTTCGCCGTTCTTCCCGAAGCCGCTGCCGGGAGTGATGACCACGTTGGCTTCGTTGAGGATTTTATCGAACGCCTGCCAACTGGTGAAGCCGGCCGGGGCTTGGGCCCAAATATAGGGCGCGTTCACGCCGCCATAGACGGCGAAGCCGGCGGCTTGGGCGCCGGCGAGGAGCACCCGGGCATTACCCATGTAATGCGCAATCAGTTCCTTCACCTGCGCTTTGCCTTCCGGCGTAAAAAGCGCTTCGGCGGCGCGCTGAACGAAATAGCTGACGCCGTTGAATTTGGTGGTGGAACGACGCAACCAGAGTGGGTGCAGGCTGGTTCGCTCCCCGGTGCGGGTGGCGGCGGCGAGCGATTTGGGCACGACGGTATAGGCGCAACGGACGCCAGTGAATCCGCCCTGTTTGGAGAAACTGCGGAATTCGATGGCGCAATCGCGCGCGCCGGGGATTTCGAAAATGGAATGGGGGATCGCCGGATCGGCGATGTACGCCTCATACGCGGCGTCGTAGAGCAGAATGGCCTGGTGCTTGAGCGCGTAGTTCACCCAACGGGTCAATTGTTCGCGACTGGCGACCGCGCCGGTCGGGTTGTTCGGAAAACAAAGATAAACCAGGTCGGCTTTCTGGCGCGGGACATCCGCTACAAAACCGTTTGCCACCGTGCAAGGCAGGTAAATTAGGCCCGAGAAAGCACCCGCTTCGTCCGCCGCGCCAGTATGCCCCGCCATGACGTTGGTGTCCACATAGACGGGATAGACCGGATCCATGACGGCGATTTTGTTTTTGTCGCCCAGGATGTCGAGGATATTGCCGCAGTCGCATTTCGAGCCGTCGGAAACGAAGACTTCGTCGTCGGCAACGTCGAGGCCGTGGTCGCGAAACTCATTTTGGGCGATGGCGTGCCGGAGGAATTCGTAGCCTTGTTCCGGGCCGTAACCGCGAAAGGTTTCGCGCCGGCTCATTTCATCGACGGCCTGGTGCAGGGCGGAGATGGCGGCCGGGGGCAGCGGTTCGGTGACATCGCCGATGCCGCAGCGGACGAGCCGTTTGGCGGCTTCGGGATGGTTTTGGCAAAAGAGGTTCACGCGCCGGCCGATTTCCGGAAAGAGGTAGCCGGCTTTCAGTTTCAAGTAATGGTCGTTTAGCAATGCCATAAAAAGAGCGGCGACCGCCGGTCGAGCGTCCCTGAAGGCCGTAATCTTGCCCCATCGCCTCGCGGGCGCGTCGCACCTGGCCGATCGCGGGGACGGACCTTAGCCCTTGCCGGCGGGCGGCGCAAGCCGGATCGACGCTTCATTCGCCCAAGTTGCCAACATTGGAAAAAGGACCGCCTTTACACTTTTTTGATCCGATCGGATCAAAAAAGTGTAAAGCGGAAAAATGAGGCAACCAGCCATGAGACTCGGCGAAATGATCCGGCTCCCGCCGGATGCTACGAACAAAGTGAGTTGCACCCGCGATTCCGGACACCGGTTGCTTGACGCGTGGGAAGAGGTTGGCTACGTTGCTCTTCATGGTGAAGAACAAAGACATGCAGAATTTTCTGGTGCCGATG
>JADGRT010000360.1 GCA_017880715.1 Verrucomicrobiia bacterium
CGCGGTTGGAAGTTTTTGGGTTTTCATATCCCTGCTGTGTGGCAGGTTTGCTGAAAATTTCCAACCATTCTTTTCACATTTCTATGGGATGGCAGTGAAATCTTTGAGAGGTTTACGCAAGAAAGTCTGTCAGTGCCGGAATTGGCTTCCTTCTCCGAGGAGATGGGAGTGGTAAAGCCTTCATACTCCTGCAAACAGCTGATGGATATTTTGTCAAAGCTTGCGGAAGGAAGGTGCGATTGGTTCAGCGAGGAAAAGTTGCGGTCCCTTGCTGAAACAGCCATTTTGAATAAAGAGCTGTGTACGCCTTGGACGATACGAGACTTTGTGCTGTCAAGTCAGGGGGTCTCGAAGGAAAGAGATCTGAAGGAACACATATGCAGTCGCAGTTCCGAGAATTCGCTGAATTTTGCTTACGAGATATCAAACAGCACATTTGCCGATCAACTGTTGTTTTGCCTCATATATCTGCTCGGCACGCACGAATCCTCGAGCCTGAGTTCTTGGCACGCAAATGCCAGAAAACGAATCCAGGCTCTTGGAATGGACGTGGGGCATTCGACATTTGCTGAACAGCTCAGAAGCCACCTGGGGTTTCGGATCGAACAATTTGGTTCTACTCGTTTGGGGATCCGGTTTACCCATCCGATCTACGAAGAGGCGGTGGCTCAAGCCGCGGCTCGTCACCGGGACACCCTTGCAATAATGGCTGAAGTGTTGCAGGCCGTGCAGGATGAATCCTTTGGTTTAGCGGTGTCTGCTGTCGCTCGGGATTCCGTAAAGCATCCCCTGCTTGCGAGTCGATTGTTTGATTTGATGGTAGGCAGCGGGAAGCGCAAGTTGAGCAAAGAGCGCGGAGTCATTTTGGGGGAGAAGCTTGCCAGCGCCTATCGCAACACAAAGTTCCCTGCTTATCTTGATGTTTTATCCCGAGCGACTAACCCTGTCAGGTTGGTCAAAATGATCAACGGCGATAGCCACCTTGGGGAATTGCCCAGGTACTTACGGCTTGCACGCCACTATCAAGAATTGTTGCCAGGCAAATACGAGATCGATCTCGGCAAGAAAATTGATTGGCGGGGAATGTTCCGACGCTTGGCTTGTAGGCCGAAACTGGGACCATGGGCGCGAGTCGTGGAGTCTGCGCTTTGGTTTGATCGGGAAGCTCCAGTAGAATTTTTGAGCGCGCTTCCACCGACCCTATTGAGGACTCGATTTCTGCAATTGGCTGCAAACGAACGGCGAGGGGTTCTGAAAGCGCTCAAAGGAAGCGATTTGTTTGAGCGTTTATGCAGATTGGAAGGGGCGCCAGGTGAGAAACTCGCTGACTTGTCCAGTACCGAGGTCATGCGAAATCTTGAGGCCAGAGCTTTAGACTCCGGGATTGTGGCAGACGAGGGTGCTTTGGAGGCGTTGAAGGTGCGTCGCTTGAACTTGCTGCCCCCTGGAATTCTTAGAAGCGAGGGTAGTTTTCATGAATGTGATGTAGTCTCAATTTTCGCTCGCGACGGTTCTCGTGTAGGGCTTGCAGTTTCGGAATACTCCTCGGACGAGATCGATGCGATCAAGGGCTTTCATAGCTCCCAAATAGCGGAAATTCTAGGGTATCGGCGTGGCGATGAGGTCGTGAGGAGAGAGGAATTTTGTCCGATACCCAATCCGCGCGCGAGACCAGCCGCCACGTCAGCACGCTGATTTTGGGAACAGAATGCCTCCGAGCCACCGCCGCCAGCTCTTGCCTGAAACTTCCCTCGACCTCCAATGTTGCCAAGGCAACACCGACCAAAACCCCCGAGCCCTGCTCCCGCCCATCCGCCCCCGCTCTCACTCCCGTTGGCAGAAACAGCGAGTGCAACGTCGTCTCCAGTGCCGCCGGCCGCAGCGGTCCCGTTACCGCTCCTTTCGCACAACCCCGAAATCGATCAATCCATCCGCCAGCCGCCGCACGACTTCGGTCGTCGGCAGGTTCAGAAACCTCAGTCCGGCGTTGGGCAAAGGTAGTCGGCCTGCACACCGCCGTCGCGGGACACGTCAATTTCCACCTTGCCCGCCGCCTGCACCGCGTCGCAGTGATAGAGCACGCCACACGCGCGGCAAATCTCCGCAATCTCCTTCACCGGGAACAACACGCCCGTCTCGTTGTTCGCCCACATCAGCGACACGACGGCGGTTTCGTCCGTGATCGCGTTTTCCAGGTCCGCCAGCTTCAAGCAGCCCGTCCCTGTCCACCGGCAGATATGTCACCCGGTAGCCGTCCTTCTCCAGCGCCATGCAATAGTTCAGCACCGACGAGTGCTCAACCGCCGACGTGACGATGTGCCGCTTGCCGGGATTGGCCTTCAGGGCCGCATGAATCGCCGCATTGTTGCTCTCCGTTGCGCACGAGGTGAAAATGATCTCCGTCGGTCGCGCCCCGATCAATTCCGCCACCTGCGCCCGCGCCGTCTCCATCACCGCTTTGAGCTTGGATCCGAACTTGTACGTGCTGGACGGATTGCCCCACTCTTCGCAGAAATACGGTCGCATCGCCTCAAAGACTTCAGGCAGAACCGGTGTTGTGGCGTTGTGGTCGAGATAAATCACAAGCTGATCTGGGGTGATCTTAGCCGAAGGTCCCCCAGGCTCGCAACTGGCATGAAGTTAATGCTGTGGTCACCATGGTGCGGATGCTCCGTTTTCAACCGATTATCCGCCCCCTTTTCCAATGCCAAACGGCCCTCAAATTCTCATTCATGAGAAAGTGTCTTGGACACTTTTTTGGGGCATGGTGTAGGCATGGTACTGCCATGGTACAAGCATGGTACCACGACGTTGCATGGAACTGTCCAGTTGTGAGACACTGGGCACTCCAAAATGCGCTTCCTGCGCCCACTCAAAAACCTGCTGGTTTCTCTCCTTGTCCCTTGTGAAAAACCTCTTCCTGTCCCCGTTCAACTTCTGGACCCTCAGCCCTCGCCGTCTTCGCCTCAAGACTCTGGCCGCGGCTCGCCTCAGTCTCTCCTGCCCAAGTAAAGTCGGATCATCGCCATATCCACGCCAGCACAACCCCGGCACCCCACCGTGACCCCACCGTGACCCCACCGTGACCCCACCGTCATCCCAAGGGATGGGCACAGGGACTGCTGGCTTGGTGGTCCGGACTACACGGTGATAGCTGCTTAAGCCCTGGAAAGACGGTGCAAGCGCATTCCAGACCTGAAACTTCCCGGATGAGCCCGTCTTCTTACGGTTGGCCTGCCGCCTGGCGGTATGCGGGTTTCCAGATCCACGGGAGGATCTCATTCTGCGTCGCCCAGGTTTCCCAGCGCGCGATCATTTGTCTAATGCGTTCGGGATGTTGCGCCGCCAGGTCCCGGCTCTCCGTGCGGTCGGCTTCCATGTCGTAGAGTTCCCACGCGCCCGCCGGGCTTTTAGCGACGATCTTCCATTTGCCTTCGCGCAAGGCCCGGTTGCCTTCGTGCTCCCAATAGAGCGGTGCCGCCCGCTGGAGGCTCCGGCCCTGGAACGCCGGCTGCAAGCTGACTCCCGCCAGTGGATGGATTGACTGACCGTTGTGGTCGCGGGGGTAATTGGCGTTGGCGACGTCCACGCAGGTCGCCATCAGATCAACCACATGGCCGGGCGCGGCTTCGGTCCGGCCCTGGCGGTTGCGGGGAATCCCTTTGGGCCAGTGCACAATGAGCGGGGTGGAGATGCCGCCCTCATGGACCCAATGTTTGTATTCGCGGAAAGGGGTGTTGGAGACGTTCGCCCAGGATTTGCCGTAGGCAACATACGTGTCCGCCGGACCGGGCATGGCCTCGGGTCCGGTGCGAACCGGC
>JADGRT010000039.1 GCA_017880715.1 Verrucomicrobiia bacterium
GTCGGCGATACAGCAGGTTGGAAACCTGCGCTACCAGGCAATGGCCGTCCGGCCGATAAGGCTGCTTTTCAGGCATAGGTCGCCAAGATGCGTGTAAGGTGCAGGCTGCCGCCAAGCCCCATCTAAAAGTCAGGGCTTGGCGGGAGCGTCGCCCCGCCCGCCGTTTTATTTGCTGAACCGGAAGTTTGTCAGGTCGCAGTCCTGCATGACGTACTCCTTGGTTTCCAGACGCTGTTTGCCGGCGCGCTTGGCCTGAGTTTCGCCGCCCGCCTGGATGAAATCGTCGAAGCCGATGATTTCAGCGCGGATGAATCCCTTCATCAAATCGGTGTGGATGGCGCCGGCCGCTTCGACGGCTGTTGTGCCTTGCTTGATCATCCAGGCCCGGTTTTCCTTGCCGCCGACCGTCAGAAAGCTGATGTAGCCGCTTTCGCGGAAGGCGCGAACCAGCAATCCGCTGAGGTCGGCCAATTCCTCGGCGGTGGCAACGGTGACCGGTTTTTGCGTGACAAAACCGTAGGCGACCAAGGCCTGGCGTTCCTCGGCTGTCAGCTCGGTTTGATGGATGAACTGTTCCTTTTCCAGGGTGGCCTGGACCTTTTTCAGGGCCGTTTTTTCAATCTCCGAGGGCTCTCGTCCGAGGCGGGTTTCGACGAATTCCAGGTCATGCAGGACCAGGTCGGGGCGTCGATCCGGGTGCGCGATGATGGCTTCGGCTTCGAGGAGGGTCTCCTCGCCGGCCAGTTCCACCTGCACATAAACCTTTTTCTTGGCCTCGACCAGCTTGTCGGCCTGGTCCAGGCGGGGATCTTTCACATTATGGATGCCCGCATTCAACTCGGGGATTCCGATCACACAAAACTTCATGGTCAGGATTACGCGGGCGGGAACGCGCGAAGTCAAGCTTGCCTTTCTTTACGCAGTGCCAGCCACGTGCAAATTAATGTAAGGTAGGGAACGAGCCATCCCCGCCCCGGTTTCAGGCGTTTCTTGAAAAAGCCCTGCGCGCCGGCGAAGTCCCTGCAAGATGGCTTGCCCGCTTTCGGGCTTGCATTCTTGTGCTTGCTGCGATGACACTCGCGGAGCATCCATGGCGCGGAAACGAAAAGTTACCGGCGGAGTTTTGGCGGTGGTTGGCTTCATGCTCTCGCCGTTGTCATGGTGGAACGATGCCTTTGTCAACTTCCCGCTTGCGATCGCCTTCGCGTGGCTTGTCAGTTCGTTCTTCAGTCCCGACAAGCGTGAGGGCTGCTTCCGAGTGTGCGTCGTTGTGGGTTATTGGCTCACGAACATTGCCGGCCTGGTGCTTCTGCACAAGGGCGCGGAGAAAATGATTTTGGACGAGAACAAACGCTACACGCTTCGGGCGTTCTTGCGGGACGCGGGCATTTCGCTGCTCTACACAGGCGTGATCGTGGCGCTGCTCAAATATGGCGTCCTCAAGCCGATCCAAGGCTACTTGAAATGAGCGGCCGGAGCGGGGGCTGGCAGCACGTCAATAAAGCAGGAGACGACGTGAGGAGTCTCTAAATAAATCTGTGTTGCCGAATTAATTTGAGCCTCGTTCGGGCGAAACCACCGCGCTTACGCTTGGCAGCGACAATCTTACCTCGACATTCCGGTTCATAATCGAGGACGAGGACGAGGACGACAATGAAGAAAGCACGCATGATCCCCCAAAGTTTTCGGGGGATTGGCTTGACCGTGGGGGCAAGGGGTCTAGCATCCGAACCCCAGCGAATGGCGATGAAAGCAATTTTAGCTCTGGAAGACGGTTCGGTTTATCATGGTCAGGCATTTGGCGCTCGCGCCAGTGCCGGCGGCGAGGTTTGTTTTAACACGTCGATGACGGGTTATCAGGAAATTTTGACGGATCCATCCTACAAGGCCCAGATCGTCGCCATGACCTATCCTTTAATAGGGAATTATGGAGTTAACCGGATCGATGTCGAGTCCTGGAAGCCGCATGTGTCGGGTTTCGTGGTTCGGGAGCTCTCCCCGGTCGTCAGCAACTGGCGGGCCGACGGTTCCCTGGCGGACTATCTTGAGCAAAACGAGATTCCTGGCCTGCAAGGGATCGACACGCGGGCGTTGACCAAGAAATTGCGCGTCCGGGGCGCCCTGAACGGGTTTATCTCCACCGAAGCCATTGACGAAGCCGAGGCGTTGCGCCGGGCGAAGGAATGGCCGGGTTTGGTGGGCGTGGACTATGTGAAAGAGGTCACGCATCGCGAAGCGTTTGCCTGGGATGCCAACGATGAGCAAAGCGCGAGTTTCAATCTGCATCGGGGCAGCGCCGAACCGGTCAATCCGCGCGCCATTTGCGATCCGCTGCCGGCGGCCGATATTCCGATCGTGGCCTACGATTTCGGGATGAAATACAACATCCTGCGGCGGCTGCGTCAGCATGGTTTTCGCGTGCAGGTGGTTCCCGCCGGCACGCCGGCGGAGGAAGCCTTGAAATACAAACCGGCGGGCATCTTTCTCTCGAACGGTCCCGGCGACCCGGCGGCGCTCGGTTATGCGGTTCGGGCGGTGGCGGATTTGCTGAAATCGGGCGTGCCGATTTTTGGCATTTGTTTGGGGCATCAGATTCTCGGCCAGGCATTCGGCGGCAAAACCTTCAAACTGAAATTTGGTCACCGCGGCGGCAACCAACCCGTCAAGGATCTCGCTTCCGGGCGCGTCGAGATTACTTCGCAAAATCACGGATTCGCCGTCGATCCGCAATCGCTGCCAGCGGAGATCGCGGTGGACCGGATCAACTTGAACGACCAGACGGTGGAGGGGATGCGGCACAAGTCCAAACCGGTTTTTTGTGTGCAATACCATCCGGAGGCTTCGCCAGGACCGCACGATTCCACGCCTTTGTTCGCTCAGTTTCGGGAAACCATAGCCCGGGGATGAACGTAATACGGCGCCTGGGGCAGGATATTTCAGAGCGGATGGACCGATTGGAGGCGCGATTCGGGTTCTTCGGGTCGCGAGATTTTTCGGCGCTATTGCCAGAAAACCGTTTGACTCGGTGCGGGCTTTTAAGATAATGCTATCCAAGACCAACCTATGGCCAAACTTGTAGTGATCACTGACGGATTTACGGGGCGCGCCTGCGAACTGAAGGCGGATCGCACGACGGTGGGTCGTGCCGATGACAATGCTTTCGAGATCCCCGAGCCGTCAGTGTCCAGCCATCATTGCGAAATCCTGCTGCGCGGCAACGAGGTGGTGGTCAGGGATCTCAAATCCACCAATGGAACGTTCATCAACGGGGAAACCGTCACCGAGGGAGTGCTGAAGCCGGGGCAGGTTCTTCGACTGGGCCAGATTGAGCTGCGTTTGGACAACGGTGGCACAGCGCCGCCCACCAAGAAGCCGATGGAACATGGGGTGACCGGGGTCAAGTTGAACGACTTGGAGCAAGGATCTCGCACGGTTGTTTTCGACGCCAATTCGGCCTTCAAAAAGAAGAGCAACAAAATCAATCAGATTTTCATCGGCGTCCTCATTGTCCTCGGCGTGTTGATCGTGGCCTTGCTGCTTTATGCGGTGCTGACGACGGGTGGAAACTGATAGGCGCGCTCGCGCAGCCTATTCATTCAGCCACCGGATCGCTTCCCGGGCGGCATAGGTGATGATGATGTCGGCGCCGGCGCGTCGCATGGCCAGCAGGCTTTCCAGAGTGATCGCTTTTTCATCCACCCATCCGCGCGCAGCGGCGGCTTTAATCATCGAGTATTCGGCGCTGACCGCGTAAACCGCTGTCGGATAGCCAAAGGTTGTTTTCACCCGCCACACCAAGTCCAGATACGCCAGAGCGGGTTTGACCATGACCATATCCGCCCCTTCCTCGATATCCAAGGCGACCTCGCGCAAAGCTTCCTCGGCATTGGCGGGATCCATTTGGTAGCTGCGCCGATCGCCAAATTGGGGCGTCGATTCGGCGGCTTCGCGGAACGGCCCGTAAAAGGCCGAGGCGAACTTGGCGGCATAGGATATGATGGGCGTGTCGGCCAAGCCGCAGCGGTCCAATTCGGCGCGAATGGCCCGCACCCGACCGTCCATCATATCGCTGGGCGCGACGATGTCCGCGCCGGCTTCGGCATGGCTGACGGCGGTGCGCGCCAGGATTTTCAGCGTCGGATCATTCAGAATCCGAGTTCCCTTTTTGCCTGAGTGAACCACGCCACAATGGCCGTGGCTCATGTATTCGCATAAACAAACATCGGTGATGACCAGCAGTTCCGGCAGTTCCTTTTTTAGGAGGCGGACCGTTTGCTGGACAATGCCATTCCTCGCGAAGGCTTCCGATGCCCGCTCATCCTTTTTCGCCGGAAGGCCGAAAAGCAGGATGGCCGGGACGCCCAGTCGAAAGGCTTCCGTCGCTTCCTTGAGCAATTCGTCGGGCGAAAGTTGAAAAACCCCCGGCATGGCGCCGACCGGTTGACGAACCTTGCGTCCGGGACGCACAAACAAGGGTAAAACCAGTTGGCGGGGATTCAATTGGGTCTCGCTGACCAGTCGGCGCAGCGCCGGGGATTGCCGCAAACGCCGCGGGCGGAAAACCGGAAACGAAGGGATGATATGACCTTGCATGCCCTCATGCCTACCAAATCCACAATCGATCCGCAACCTTGGCGCTGAGTTAATTCCAATCCTTGAACCAGGAAGGCGAATCCGCGCCTAATTTTCGGGCAACTGTCCCAAATGAGCGGAACGAGGGTGGGGAATACCACCCAAAAAGCTTCACCCACGCCCGAGAAAGGCAGGCAGCTTGGGCGCGGACACGGGCAGGGAAAGACGTCGCATGGCCGTTTTAGCTCTGGCGGCCCATGCTCGTAATTCCATCAAATAGAGCCCAGTAGGCTTCCATCTGGCAGATAATAGCGATTTATGTTTCATCGTGCATTCCCTTCGTCTGCTTTATCGGCTAAAAGTGAAAGCACGTTCAATGCCATTAATGACGATAAGAATGTTTTTTTAGGGGTGTCCGTCAAACGGGTGTTTCCCGAAATGATCCGGCTCCCGCCGGATGCCACGAAAAACCTGAGTTTCACCCGGCGCCGGGCTAAACCGCAAATCCCGCTTGGCAGCGTCTTGGGATTCTGTTTAGCTGTGTTCTCTGAATGAACAAATTGCGGCTGTTAAGCATCTTAGTGGCTTTGCTTTGGACCTCAAGCGCCGCCCGGGCGCAGGACGAGGAATCTTTTAAGGTTGAGAATTTATCGCCCGAGTCTCAGCTCGCGTACGATAACGAACATCACATTTTCGAATGGACCCGGGGTGTCCGCATCCAATACGGCGACGCCACGCTGACGGCTGACCGGGTGACGCTGCAAGAATTAACGGGACAGGTTACGGCGGAAGGCCATGTCCTGCTTCGGCGGGATAAACAACTCTGGTCTGGGGACCGGATCGAATACAATTTCAAGACCCGGCAGATTCAGGCGGCTCAGTTCAAAATCGGGGCGGCGCCCTTTTATGCCGCCGGTGTCGGGTTGAGTCTGGATCAGAGCAACCAGGTCTATACCGCGACCGACGGCTACCTTACGACCGAT
This sequence comes from Verrucomicrobiia bacterium, assembly GCA_017880715.1. GTDB lineage: Bacteria > Verrucomicrobiota > Verrucomicrobiia > Limisphaerales > UBA1319 > JADGRT01. The sequence goes on from JADGRT010000039.1 coordinate 5,556, forward strand.
GACAGTGCCGAACCGGCCTTGCGCATTCGGGCCAAACAACTGAAAATCGTGCCGGGTCAATACATTGAGGCCCACGACGCGGTCTTGTACCACGGAACCGTGCCCCTGATGTATTTCCCGTACTACAAACGCAATTTGTACCGGCACCCCAATAATTGGGTTTTGACGCCGGGTTATCGGAGTCTTTACGGGCCTTATCTCCTTACCACTTACAACTGGCAAGTGAACGATCGGTTCAGTGCTCATGTCGATCTGGATTACCGGCAAAAGCGGGGCTTTGCCGGCGGTCCGGGTGTCACGTACTCCCTGGACCGGTGGGGCAGCGGCGATCTGGCTACCTATTTCACCCACGACGATAAACCGGGGAACGATCCCGCGGGCAAACCGATCATGGACGAGAACCGGCGGTGGGTGTATTGGACTCACCAGGCTACGATCCGGACCAACCTGACCGCCAAGATCGCCTTGCGCGAGCAGTCCGATCCTTATGTCGTGCGCGATTTTTTCGAGACGGAATACCGCAAGAACATCCAGCCCAGCTCCTATTTGGAGCTTAACCAGCTAGGGTCCAATTTCAGCCTGAACGTGCTCGCGCAACCTCAGATCAACGATTTTTTCGAGACCGCCGAACGTTTGCCTGACGTCAAGCTGACGGGCGTGCGCCAGCAATTGGGGGTGTCGCCTTTTTATTACGAAAGCGAGAGTTCGGTGGGCTATTTCCGGTATCGGTTTTCGGACGGAGTGACGCCCGGTTACGAGGCCTTCCGGGCGGATTCGTTTCATCAACTGCTCTGGCCGCTGAATTATTTCGGCTGGCTGAACGTCACCCCGCGCGTGGGCGGCCGGTTTACGCACTACAGCGAAGCCAGCGGAGCCGGGGCCAGGACGCGCGAGGAAGACCGCTGGGTCTTTAACACGGGCGCCGAAATCTCGACCAAGGCATCGCGCACCTGGACGGGCGTGCATAACCGGTTTTGGGAGGTGGACGGCTTGCGCCACATCATCGAGCCGTCGATCAACTATGTTTTTGTGCCTTCGCCCAATAAGCTGCCTCCCCAGTTGCCCCAGTTTGACCAGCAGTTGGACAGCTTTCGACTTCTGCCCATCGATTACCCCGACTACAATGCCATCGATTCCATCGATAGCCAGAACGTGATGCGGTTAGGCTTGCGCAACAAGCTTCAGACCAAACGCCAGGGCGTAGTGGAGAATCTCGCCCATTGGGCCTTGTACAGCGACTGGCGGTTGAGTCCGCGTCCCGATCAAAAGACCTTTGCCGACCTGTACTCGGATCTGGATTTTAAACCGCGCAACTGGCTGACCTTGACTTCGGAGACGCGGTATGACATCGGCAACGGTCGATGGAACGAGGCCAACCACTACGCGACCTTCCAGCCCAACTACGTTTGGAGTTACGCGATCGGCCATCGCTACTTGCGCGATCAGCCGATCTATGGCCCGCTATACGGCAATAACCTCATCACCAGCCGTTTGACGTACCGCCTGAACGAGAATTATGCCTTTCGCATGTCTCACCATTTCGAGGCGCGGGATGGCGTCATGGAAGAACAATATTATACCCTCTACCGCGACCTGCGCAGTTGGACGACCGCGATCACGTTTCGGATCCGCGACAACCGCAGCGGTCCGAAGGATTTTACGGTGGCCATTACCTTCTCGCTCAAGGCGTTTCCACGCTTCGGCCTGGGTACGGACCGGGAGACTCCCTCCCTGCTGCTGGGCGGATAAATCCGCTTTGCAGGCCGGCTTTCTCGGATTAGGATAGCCCTCTATGAATCATGCAGGAAAAGCCGGCCAAGCCGGTCAGCGGATGATCGGCAAGGCCTTGGTTCTGCTGTTGGCCGTTTTGGGGGGCGGAATGGTCGCGGCTTGGTTGCACACATTGCTGGCGGCGGCGGCCACGGTTTTGATCCTGGCCTGGCTCCTGTTTGCCCTGTTCACCTTTTACTTTTTCCGCGATCCCACGCCGATCGTTCCGCAGAAAGCTGAAGCCATCGTGGCGCCCGCCCATGGCACGGTGGATAGGGTGAGCGAACACCTGGAAAACGAGTACGTTGGCGGCCCGTGCAAACGCATCTCCATTTTTCTCTCGGTTTTTAACGTGCATGTGCAGAACGCGCCGGTGGCCGGGCAGGTTGCCTATGTCAAACACCATCCGGGCCAGTTCTTGAACGCGATGAAGGCCGAATCGGCCGCCTGCAACGAAAATGTGCTGATCGGCCTGGAGTCCAGCGAACGGCCAGGCGAAAAGATTGGCGTCCGACTGATTGCCGGATTGATCGCGCGCCGCATCGTGCCGTGGGTGTCGGCGGGGGATACGATCGCCCGGGGGGAGCGAATCAGCCTGATTCAATTCGGTTCCCGTTGCGATCTTTACCTGCCGCTCACGGTGGAAGTGAAAGTGAAACCCGGTGACAAGGTTCGCGGCGGCGAGACGATCGTCGCGCTGCGGTCTTAAGAACTGTTATGCTTGCACCCAAAGAAAAAACGGCCGGTTCGGAATCTCCCGAGGGGAAATTGAAGATTTATTTCCTGCCGAACCTGATGACGGCCGGGAATTTGTTTTGCGGATTCATTGCGCTGACGCGGATAGTCGAGGCGGATCTGAATTCCGCCAATTTCACCCATGTGATTCGTAGCGCCCTGTTTTTCATTTTGCTGGCCTGCATTTTCGACATTCTCGACGGGCGCGTGGCGCGCATGGGCGGGGTGGAAAGCCCGTTTGGCCGGGAATTCGACTCCCTGGCCGACATTATTTCCTTTGGCGTGGCGCCGGCTTTTCTGGTGCATCGCATCGTGTTGAAGGATGTGTTTGTGAGCCATCCCGAGGTGGGATGGTTTATCGCGTCCATTTATTTGATCTGCGGAGCCCTGCGGCTGGCGCGTTTTAATTGCCTGGCGGCGATGCCATCAACGGGTCCCTGCAAGGAATTTACGGGATTTCCGATTCCGGCGGCGGCGGGCTTGGTGGCTTCCATAACGCTGCTTTTGCTTGCTTTGGAGGATCACAATTATACCACCGGCCGCTGGCGTTTCGTCCTGCCGTTCATCATGGTTTTTCTCTCCGTCATGATGGTCAGCGATGTCAAATACCCCTCGTTCAAATCGATCGATTGGCGCACGAAACGTTCCTTCGCCAAGATGGTGGTGACGATTCTGCTCGTGGGGCTCCTTTTGATTCTCCAAACCCTGGTTCTTCCTTTCGTATTGCCGGTGTTATTCACGGCCTATTTGGTTTATGGATTCGTTCGACCCCGGATTTCGCGACAGATGTTGCATGACATCGAAGAGGAGGATGATGATAACGAAACGTCGTAAGCGGTTCCAAAGGTTCGCCTGCCTATGGCCATGAATGTCTCCGCGCTGCTCCTATCTCTGGTCACGGGGATGATCAGCGGGTTTCTGGTTTCCGTGCCGGTGGGACCGATCAACGTCACCATTTTGAACGAAGGACCGCATCATGGGTTCCGGTGGGGATTTCTGATCGGCCTGGGGGCCGTCGTCATGGAGGTCACCTACTGCGGCATCGCGTTTGCGGGATTCTCCAATCTTTTTGCTTCGAAGCTCATGCGGGCGGCGATGGAACTCATCAGTTTCATGCTGGTGTTTTATCTGGGCGTGAAATACATGCTGGCCCACGCGCTGGTCGCGACGCCTCCCAGCGCGGAGCGGTTGGCGGAGCGGTTGCACCCGCATACGGCCTTCATGACCGGCTTTGTGCGCGTGTTGTGCAATCCCATGGTCCTGCTGTTCTGGATCACCCTGTCGGCCACGTTCGTGGCCCATGAATGGGTGGAGCCCAACTGGACCAGCAAATCGGTCTTTTTGGCCGGCGTGGCCGCGGGCGCGCTGGCTTGGTTTGTCCTGCTCAGCTTCGTGGTGGCGCACGAATTGCGTCGTTTTTCCACCGAAACCCTGGTGCAATTATCGCGCCTATCAGGGGTGGTGCTGGTGGGGGTGGCCCTGGTGATTGGCTGGCGGCTGATCGGCTTGCTCGCCACTCGGTGAGAAATGAATGATAGAAAATTGGTTCCTCCGGCCTGCCGGAGTTGCTGCCTTGGCCTATGAAATCAAAAGCAAATCAATCGGCGACGGAAATCCCCATCACCCGCCGGCGTTTTCTTGGCGTTTCGGCAGTCGCCGCGACTGGCTTCATGATCGTTCCGCGTCACGTCCTGGGTGGCGACGGTCAAACGCCTCCCAACACGAAATTGAACCTCGGCGTCATCGGCGCCGGGGGCCGGGGCGCGGATGACATCGAAGGACTCAAGAGCCAGAACATCGTCGCGTTGTGCGACGTGGATGAACAGCAGGCTGCCGGAACCTTCAAGCAATTTCCCAACGCCCGGAGATACCAGGATTTCCGCGTGATGCTCGATAAGGAGAAACAACTCGATGCCGTCGTCGTGGCCACGCCCGACCACACTCATGCGGTTGCCACCATGGCCGCGATCCAACACGGCAAGCATGTCTATTGCGAGAAACCGCTGACCCGCACCGTCCATGAGGCGCGCGCCATCGCCAAAGCCGCCGCCCAGGCCAAAGTTGCCACCCAGATGGGCAATCAAGGCATGGCGTTCGAGGGCAATCGCCTTATCAAGGAATGGTTGGGGGCCGGCGTCATCGGCCCGGTTCGCGAGGTGCATGTCTGGTCCGACCGTCCGACGCATCGGGGCAAACTGCCGCTCTGGTGGCCACAAGCGATCGAACGTCCCGCCGACACGCCGCCAGTGCCGGCCCATTTGAACTGGGATCTCTGGCTGGGGCCGGCGCCGTGGCGTCCCTATCATCCGGCTTATGTGCCGTTCCGTTGGCGGGGTTGGTGGGACTTTGGCTCGGGTGGCCTGGGCGACATGGGCATTCATAATCTGGCGCCCGTTTTTTCGGCGTTGCAACTGGGGCCACCCGTGAGCGTGCATGCGAGTTCGACGCCGGTGTTCAAGGAAAGCGTGCCGGAGGCATCGACCGTTCACTTTCAATTTGCCGCCCGCGGCGAACAGCCACCCGTCAAGGTCCACTGGTACGACGGCGGACTCCTCCCCGCGCGCCCCGACGAACTGGAACCGAATCGTCCGCTCGACCCGGAGGACGGCATCATTTTCGTTGGCGACCATGGCAAAATCCTGGTGGAAGGCTGGGGTGGCGAAAAACCGCGCTTGATCCCTGAAGCCAGACACCAGGCATTTACGCCTCCGCTAAAAACGTTGCCGCGCTCGATCGGTCACCATGAAGAATGGATTCAGGCCTGCAAGCTGGGCACGCCAACGGAATCGAACTTCGGTTTTGCCGGGCCTTTGACCGAAGCCGTGCTGCTGGGCAGCCTGGCCATCCGGCTGGGAGGCGAGCGCCTTGAATGGGACAGCGTCAACTTGAAGATCCCCAACCTGCCAGAGGCCGAGGAACTGCTGCACTATAAGTACAGGCAAGGATGGGCGCTGTAAGGAATTAGCGGATCAACATCTTGGCCGTGTCCAGGCAGCAATGGTAGGGCGGCGCTGCTGCCTGCACCTTACACGCATCTTGGCGACCTATGCCTGAAAAGCAGCCTAATCGGCCGGACGGCCATTGCCTGGTAGCGCAGGTTTCCAACCTGCTGTATCGCCGACTTCCAGTCGGCTGGGCGTGTGACTTAGGCAGCGCATCCACACTTTCAAGCGCGTCCGCCATGCGCGCGGCCAGCGGATTGGAAATCCGCGATACAGCAGACTGGAAGTCTGCGCTACGACGCAGACGCATCCGTCCGCCAGTTCCGTGTAAGGAGCAAGCGGCAACACCCGCCACCGGGTTCATGGTCCCAAGGTGCGCGGCCAAGAGCCTGTTTACGGCTCGAACTGAGTTCGATCCTGCAACCAGCGCACATCGGGATTGTCCGAGGAAGTAAAATTGAAGGGAAGCCGCTGAGAATAGGTGACCGGCGGCTTGGTCCGGGGATCCAGCCACTTGTGCAATTCCACATGCCCGTCCGCGAACGACAGCGTCGCCGCCCCCGTGTGGAGACTGCCCGGGCAACTGCCGGAACTGCCCACCAGGCCCCCACCGTTCTTCCGGTTCTCCACCCAGAAGGCAACAAAATCGAGGCTGTCCGGGTGTTCATCCGTGAACACAAACAGGCTGCTCGGATTCACAATCTGCGTCAGTTTCTGCGGTCCGAACTTGATGGGATCAGGGACCAAGCCGCACTGGCCCAAGCCTCCAACATAAGCGTTCATCGAGATGCTCCGAACGCGTGGCAGCACCTTGCTTTTGCTAACTTTAACCATGCTGCGGTCACTCGGGCATTTGTAGAGGGCCGCATTCCGTGAATACGGCCCGAGCTTGGCGTATTGGGGATCGATCAAGAGCGCCGTGTTGGTGTTCTCGGAATTGCCGCCGTCGTAATTCAGGAAGCCTTGCGCCCACCAAAGGCCCAACTCGGGGCGGGGCGGCGAGGGGATGTTTAACCCGAGCGGGACCAGTTTGTCGTCGTTATCGGCCGCATAAAGCGACCAGGCCAATTGCAGTTGTTTCTTGTTGCCGAGGCACTGAATCGCCCGCGCCTTTTCCTTGGCCCGTGACAGCGCGGGCAAGAGCAGCCCGGCCAGGATCGCAATGATGGCGATGACCACCAGCAGCTCGATCAAGGTAAAGCCAAGCCGACCGGGACGCGTGCAAGCACTTGGCAAAAAGGGGCATTTGCGTTGTGCCGACTGGAAAGTCGGCGCTACCTGTAACGCCGGTTTTCTAACCGGCGATGCAGTCTCACGCTGGCGGTTGACGTTTGGGCGTTTACCCTGAGCCGACTGGAAAGTCGGCGGTACTTGTAACGCCGGTTTTCTAACCGGCGATGCAGTCTCACGCTGGCGGCTGGCGTTTGGGCGTTTACCCTGTGCCGACTGGAAAGTCGGCGGTACTTGTAACGCCGGTTTTCTAACCGGCGATGCAGTCTCACGTCGGCGGCTGCGGGTGATCGAGGTCTTCATCGCTTCGCTCACGGTTTCTTCAGCCGATAAAACTTCGAGCTGCCTTCAATGTCCACCGTGACGACTTGCTCGTCG
>JADGRT010000361.1 GCA_017880715.1 Verrucomicrobiia bacterium
CAGGTTGCCAACCGGTGCCACGCAAAGATCCGGGTCGCTACTTCCCAGCCGGCGCGTTGGTGGCGGGCGGATTGACCTTGACCGAGCCGTCCTGCTTCAGCTCCACGTTCAGATTGTAATTTGTGGCACGCACGGGCACGTTGAAACCTCGCTGCAGCTTTTCGGCTCCCTTCAGGTCGGAATTGCCGTACAGGCCGCGGCGAATCCAATCCAGCCGCCGCGAGATCGACACTTCATCCTTCAATTTGTGGACCTGTTCGCGCAGGAACGCCAGGCTGGTCAGTTGTTTTTCCAATTCCGCCTTTTCCGTTTGGAGGCGCTTCAGTTCCTTGAGCAGAAACGTGCGGTCGCCTTCGGACGCCGTCAGTTTGTTTTCGGTGGATTTAATCTGGTCTTCGAGGTTGGCGATGGAGGAGGTCAGGTCGGTCATCCGTTTGGTTAACTCGTCTTTCTCGGTTTCCAACTCGGTAATCTTGACATCCCGGCGGTCCACTTCCTCCTTGGCGGCCTGCGCGGCGGCTTTGGCCTCGGCCTCGATCCTGACCAGTTTCGACGAAACGCTGGTCAGCTCGTTGGATAAAGATTTAGCCTCCTCGGTGCGGGTAACCAGGTTGGTTTGAATGAGGATGTTGGTCTTCACCTGCTCCGAAAGTTTCGCGCTGGTTGAAACCAGATCTTGGGACAGGGATTCGATGCTCTGCGCCTTTTCCTGCAACTGCACGGCCTTTTTATGATTCGACCACAGGGTGGCTCCCAGTATCGCGCACAACAGAATTAAAACCAGGACAGCGGGTTTTGCTTTCATAGGTCAACGATGGCCATTTTGAATGGCATTGGCAAGCACTCATCCAGGCCTTGCATTGCGGACGGTTCGGTCTAAAATTTATTCATGCAATTACCGTCCGATGTGCCGGTCATGACCCTCAAAAACGCGACGCTGTTTCCGGGCGCCCTGCTGCCGCTCTACATTTTTGAGCCGCGCTACCGCCAGATGCTGGACCGGGCCCTGAACACACACCGCCTGCTCGCCGTAGCCATGAAAAAGCCGGGCCGCACCCGGGAAACCCCATGCGCCATGGCCGGGTTGGGCTTGATACGGGTCGCCGTAACCCAAAAAGATGGCACTTCCTATCTTATCCTCCAGGGTTTGGTCCGGGCTCGACTGGATCGGGCGGTGAGCTACCGGCCATTCCGCATTCACCGGTATCGGGCGTTGTTGGACACTCCAGCCTCCGGACCTGAAATCAAGGCTTTAACCCGGCGGGTCCAACATCTGGCCCGCCAACGTCTCAGCCAGGGGATCCCCGAGATCACCCCGCTGCCCGAACTAACTCTCCGGGAACCGGATGGCCTGGAATCCCTGGCGGCCTTCTCCCTGGAACATTTCCTGAAATACCTCGCGCAAATGAAGGATCCCGGCCAAGTCGCCGACCTGGTGTCATGCACCATGCTCTCCGAGGCTCTGGAGCGCCAAACGATTCTGGAGACGGTTGATCCGGAAGCGCGTTTGCGGCATGTGATCCGCTTTCTCCTGGCGGAAATCCGCCGCAGCCAAGGCGGTCATCCCCAGTCCGGCAGTTAACGCACAAAGAAAATCACCAACAGTTGCGCCATCAAAACGCGCAGGAGCATCGTGAGGGGATAAACCGTCGCGTAGGAAACCGACGGTGCGTCCGAACCCGCCATCGAGTTGGCAAAGGCCAGCGCCGGCGGATCGGTCATGCTGCCCGACAACAATCCGCACAGGCTCATGTAATTGAGCTTGTAATACAGCCGCGCAAAAAAGCCCACCACCAACAACGGTATCAGGGTGATCGCCGAGGCGCAGGCCATCCAGTACAGGCCGTCCCCTTGCAACAGCGTGGCCAGAAATTGATCGCCGGCCCGCAATCCCACACACGCCAGAAACAGCACGATGCCGAATTCGCGCAGCATGTAATTCGCGCTCAGCGGCATGTACCAGATCAGTGGCCCCAACCGCCCCAACCGGCTCAGAAAAATCGCCGCCAGCAAGGGTCCGCCCGCCAAGCCCAGCTTCACCGGGGCGGACATTTGCGGAAAATGAACCGGCCAGCTCCCCAGTATCACCCCCAGGGCGATGCCGACGAAAATCGGCACTATTTGCGGGTGGTTCAACTGCTTGATCGAGTTGCCCAACTCTTTCGCCGCCCGCTCGATGTCCTCCTCTTCCCCCACCACATTGACGGTGTCGCCGAACTGAAACCGGAAACTCGGGGTCGGCGTAAATTCAATCTCCGCGCGGCTGATCCGCGTGATCGTCACCCCAAACGCCTCATGCAGATCCAACTCCTCCATGCTTTTGCCCAGCACGTTCTTTTTCGTCACCAGCACGCGGCGATTGGTCAATCGACTGGGCAGGGTCTTCAGGTCGATTCCCGCCACGACGCCGATGATCAGCCGAATCTGCTCCAGCTTGTCCTGAGCCCCCACGGCCAGGACAATATCGCCCGTGTGAATGACCGTGTCCGGGGTGGCCACCTCGACTTCCTTGCCCTTGTATATGCGTGAAATCACGACGCCCGACTCGGCCAATCCCGGGATTTTTTCAATCGCCAGCCCGTCCAGATTGGCATTCTGCACCACCAAATTCTGCGTGGTGACCTTCGGGAGATGCGACTGGAGTTGTTTGGTAAATTCCGCCGCCTCGGCCGCCGGCTGAATGCGCAACAGGATCCGCACCAGCCCCATGGAGGCGATGATGCCCAGAATGCCGAACGGATAAGCCACCGCATAGGCCAGCGCCGGCAACTTGGCCGCCTCTTCCGTCACGCTGGCGATATTCTTCAACGCCTGTTGGGCCGCGCCCAGGGCCGGGGTGTTGGTGGTGGCGCCGGCAAATAATCCCACCGCCGCCTGCATATCGACTTTCCCGAAAACGACGATGGCGATGGTCACCCCCACCCCGAGCAGCACGATCGCCGCCGCCATCAGATTCAGCGGCAGCCCCTGCCGGCGCAAGGACGCCAGGAAACCCGGCCCCACCTGCATGCCAATGGTGTAAACGAACAGAATCAAGCCGAACTCGCGCGCAAACTCCAGCACCTCGGGCTTGATGGAAAAATGAAAGTGCCCGAACAGCAGGCCCGAAAACAGCACGCCGGCCACTCCCAGGCTGAGGCCGTACACGCGAAGGGTGCCGAACAAAAAGCCCACCGCCGCCACCACACTCAGGATCAACACCGCGTGCGCCACCGAATCCTGGGTGAACAAGTCAATCAACCATGTCATATCATTAAAAAAGGAACGATTATGTTGGCGAGGGATTGAGACATGCGAGGGACGCCCTTACAGGGCTTGAGAGGCTTGTAGGGACCGTTTACCTGGGCCTCTGTTCGTCGGACTCGCTCCAGCCCAGGCTATAACATTGCGGGCCTTCGGCCCTGAAAAATCCGCGGGCTGAAAGCCCGACATGTTAAAGCCTGGGCTGACGCGGAGCGGAGGCCCAGGAAACGAAACAACCAAACAATTCCCCCGGCCTGAAAGGCCGAAACTGCGGCCATCCATCGACAGGCGGTCAACGTGGCCATCGATCCGCAGCGCAAAGGCATTAGTCCTCAGTTTCAATTCCTGCGGTTGTTTACTCATTCTGTTATTCGGCACCCATAACCACCAGGTAAAGATGGACATTAATAGGTTGATATACGGAAAGTTGCAACAAAAACATGAGGATTGCGATCCCACGAGCCACGCTCCGCCCCTTTTGGCGAGCTTGACCGTTCTGGCAATTGCCATTACTGTGCGGGCGCTTAAATCATGAGAGTTATTCTTTTCTTTTTGGCG
>JADGRT010000362.1 GCA_017880715.1 Verrucomicrobiia bacterium
CCAGCGTCCACACAGGCGTACGGCGTCTAGCATCCGCTCAGATTAGCCGAATTGAAAAATTTGTTTAGTTGATCCTTTTGCCGGTAAAGATGAGAGAGGGCTGGCGCTTTCCGATGGCCACGAAATCTTAGTAACATTGGGCGAGGACGCCCGCGCGCCGTCTCAGCCGCAGAGCGCGCGGCGAAAAAAGTGAGTTGCCCCTGATTCTTGCGGTTTTACCCCCTGCGGTTTCTCTTCGTTCCTTTGCCCTGGCCTTTCTTGGGAGTCCGCATTTCCGTCCACTGTTCCAATTGTTTTTCGGTCAGGATGGGCTTAACCTTGTCGCTGGTGACCTGCTTGGCTTCGCGGATTTTAACCGCTTTTTCCTGTTTGGACAGGATTTCCTTCCTGATCTCCTTCAACTTTTGCGCTTCGGCTTGCAGGATGGGCTTGATTTGTTCCTTTTGGACGTCCGTCAACTGCAGCTTCTCGGCCATGGTTTTCAGTGGGTCAGCCTTGGCCCCTTTGCCGGCGGGTTGGGTGGCGGAGGCTTCGGTTTTGTTCTGGTCGGCGGCCTGAACGGTGGCGCTGAAGGCCACCAGGCTGCCGATCGCGAGGGCGATGAGTAAGCTGCTCTTTTTCATACCGTTTTTCCTTTTTAAGTTGGTTCGAATCGGCCGGCCGCCTTCAGGCGCCAGGCATCCGTTATCAGCGCCTCAGACGAAATTCGCCGGGGGCAGGTTACAACTCTTCTTGACCTGGACTGCAAAGATTCGCATTTTCAGGGCGTGTTAAACCGAATCGTTCATCTGGGGATCCTATGCCTGCTGGCCGGTTCCATGCTGGCAGCCGATCCGGAGAAATCCGTCATCCAAATAACCACCTTCAGCCAGCAACCCATCTGGGACGCGCCCTGGCGGTTCGATTTGGTGCGCCGGGCCTCCGGATCGGGTTTTGTCATTCGCGGCAAACGTATTATGACCAATGCGCACGTCGTAAGCTGGGCGCGCCAATTGCTGGTCCGGCGTTACCAGGACCCGCGTCCCTGGCTGGCGCGCGTGGCCTTTGTTGCCCACGATTGCGATCTCGCCCTCCTGGAAGTCGAAGACGAGGCGTTCTTCGATGGGCTCGAACCCCTGGATTTCGGCGAGCTCCCCAAAGTCCGTTCCACGGTGGTGACCTACGGCTATCCCGCCGGTGGCGAACAAATTTCCTACACCCGCGGCGTGGTCTCGCGCATCGAGGCGCAGCCCTTCGTGCATATCGGAAACCGCGCCTTCCTGACGGTCCAAACCGACGCGGCCATCAATCCAGGCAACAGCGGCGGACCGGTCATCCAGGAGGACAAAGTGGTGGGCGTGGCCTTCCAAGGCATGACCGGTTTGGAGAACACCGGCTTTTTCATCTCGCCACCCTTGATCCAGCATTTTCTCAAGGACATCGAGGACGGAAGCTATCACGGTTTTCCCCAGGCGGGCATCAGTTTGGTGGGGTTGCAGAATCCGGCCTATCGTCGTTATCTCAAACTTCCCAACCCTGACCAGGGCGCGCGCATCGACTCCATTTACCCCGTGCCATCGACCCTCAAGGTGTTGCGCGTGGAGGATGTTCTGCTCCAGATCGGCTCCTACCCGGTGGGCAGCGACGGTACGATTCTTTACCAGGGGAACCGGGTCAATGTGTCCGTGGCTTTCAGCGATGCCCAGGCGGGCGACACCCGGGACGTCAAGGTCTGGCGCCAGGGGGAAACCGTCGATTTGAAACTGCCCATGGGGGTCATCCATGATGACGCTTCGCAAGGAAATCAATACGCGCTGCCCAAGTATTTTATTTATGGCGGATTGGTCTTCACCCCGTTAAGCCGGGACTATCTCAAGACTCTGGGCGCGAACGCCGGCGAGGGCGCCAGCGCGGATTTGTTTTACGAGCTCTATTATCGACGCCAGGAATCGCCGGAAAAATGGCGGCCCGAACCCGTGGTGCTCGCCACCGTTTTGTCGCATCCCGTAAACGCCAACGTCTCCGTCCGCGGTCGGGCGTTGGTTGACAAAATCAACGGCCTACGCATCGAAAAAATGGCCGACGCGATCAAGGCTTTTGAAAAAGCCGAGACCGGCTTCGACGTGATCGAGTTTGTCTCCCAGCACACCCTGGAATGCCTGGAACACCAGGCGGTTCAACAGGCGAACGAAGCTATTCTAAAAACCTACAACGTGCCCCAAGACCGTCGCTTATGAAAACTTGTTTGCACCCATCTCCTGGAAGCCCCCGGTCCGGCAGCCTGGCGGTCATCGTGTTGGCGGCTTGGGTCTGCGGGTTTGCCGGGGTTGTCCCGGCCGCCAACCACTCTGCGTGGGAAAACTCCGTGGTTATCATCGAGGCCAATCGCAAGCACTACGATTACCAGCAACCCTGGAGCGCCAGCACCGAAAGCGCGCAAAAATCCGGTCTGGTCGTGGCCGGCCACCGCATCTTGACTACGGCCGAGTCCCTGAACGACTTAACGCTCGTCCGACTGCAAAAGAAAGGCCGCGGCCCCTGGTACAACGGCAAACTCGAGTGGATCGATTATCACGCCAACCTGGCGCTGATAACCACGGAAGATAACCACTTTTGGACCGGCCTGCAACCGGTTCGACTGGCCGGTTCCGTGCCCCTTAAACACGCGGCGCAAATCGTGCGCTGGCGCAATGGCAATCTGGAGTTGCGCAAAGCCGAAATCAACCGGCTGACGCTCAAGCGCGGAAAGATCAGCTCGCTGGATCTGCCGCACCTGGAAATCGATTCGGAAATCAACGGGGCCGGCTGGGCCGAAGCGATCGTCGTCGGCTCCCGAGTGGTTGGACTGATGTGCGCGCAGGATGGCAACGTCGGTTCGGCCATTCCCGCTCCCTTCATACGATCGATCCTGGAGTCGCGAAGCAAGCAGGCCTATCCCGGTTTGGGTTATTTCGACTTCATTTGGCAAAAGATTGCCAACCCGGCCATTCCCGGTTTCCTGAAGTTGCCCGGAGAAATGCGCGGAGTCATCGTGTCAAGTTTTGTCAATCAGACGGCACGTCCATCGCCCTTGAAAGCGCATGATTTGATTCTCGAAATCGACGGCTTCAAAATCGACAGCGAAGGCGACTACGAAGATCCCATCTATGGCAAGCTCTGTCTCGAAAACCTGGCCAGCAAACAGCGCTGGGCCGGAGCTTCCGTGCCCATGAAAATCTGGCGCGACGGCCAGTTGCTGGAGATGCAATATCCTCTGGCCAAGGCCGATTTTGCCGCGCAGTTGGTCCCCGAGGCGGTTTTCGACCGGGAACCCGAATTTCTGATGGTGGGCGGACTGGTGTTCCAACCGCTGACCGAACCCTACCTGCAAAGTTGGGGCAGTGACTGGCGACGCAAGGCGCCCTTCCGATTGGCTTTCTATAATCAGGAGGAACCTTCGCCCGAACGTCCGGCACTGGTCTTCCTGTCCACCATCCTGCCCGACCCCTGCAACCTCGGCTACCAGGATCATCGGTTCCTGGTTTTGGACAAAGTCAACGGCCAGAAAGTCAATCGGCTTCCCGACTTGGTAACCGCGCTTCAGAAACCATCCGCCGGTTATCATCTCTTCGAATTCCGGTCCGGCGAAACCGTGCGGCGGCTGGTGCTGGATGCCCAACAGGCCGAGACGGCCGCCCAGCGAATCATGCAACGATACGGACTGGAAAAAGACCGGATGCTCGTCGAGCGTTAGCAGCCCGTTAATAAAGTAGGAGACGACGTGAGGATGGGAACCGCCTGAAGACGTGACTACAAACGACCGGCG
>JADGRT010000363.1 GCA_017880715.1 Verrucomicrobiia bacterium
GCGCTTCTGCCACGATCATGAGTCCCAAGTCGGTCCCATCCCGATCAATGACTCGGACTGTGTCTCCTAGGTTTGCGAGTCCGCCTGGTAATCCGGAATCACGCTTCATGTGCCTAACAGTATTATTATGCCGCAAACCGTGCATGCCATAATGCACAGGTGACTATTCTAACTATGCCTGGTGGCATGGTCTTATGAAAGCAAACATCCGAATTGCTGTAAAGGATTATCACAGAACTAAAAACCTGAAACCCCCTCGGAAACGAAGATTTATTTGCATTGGCAGCGGGGCTTTTCCCGGCAAACATGCGCGCCTTGTCATGAAGGCCTTTAATTTGGGATTGAGCTTATGGGTGGGGATGCTGGTTGGTTGGGGTGGTGTCGCGCGCGCTCAGACGCCAGCCGCGAGTCTTACCTTTCAATTCCGGCAGCCCAAGCTCGCCGTGTACCGCGTTGAACCGGCTTCCGGAATTCAACCCGCTTCCGTCTCCAGCGACGCTTGGGTCAAGGCCGCCCCCGAGTCCGCCCCGGACAATTTCGTGCTGTTTGGCTCGCGCGTGGTGTTGCAGATCCAATCCGGAAGTTCACTTTCCACGCTGCTCGACGGGAGCCCATTGACCGTGGCGCGAACGGTGTCGGACACGGTTTACATCCTGCAAGCGCCGGATGCCTGGACAGCGATGCGCGAGGCGGAGCGCCTGGGTCAACGGCCGCAGATCATAGCCGCTTATCCGGTCAAACGGCAACGAGCGAGCCTTCAGGGATCCTACGCAACGCGACCCAACGATCCGCATTTCGGCGACCAATGGTATTTGGAGAATCGCGAGGCGAACGGGACCTGGCTGGGCACGGACCTGAATGTGCGGGCGGCCTGGCCCTTCACTTACGGCGAAGGCATTACGATGGCAGTGGCGGACGACGGTGTGGAAATGACCCATCCTGAGCTGGCACCCAGGATGGCCAAGGGGCTGCATTACAACTTCAATAACGGAACCACCAACGGCCTGCCGTTGTCGGCCAACTCGATGCACGCGACTGCCGTTGCCGGCCTCGCCCTGGCCGAAGGCAACAATGGGCAGGGCATGATCGGCGTGGCGCCGGCAGCGCGGCTGGCCAGTTGGGTCATCTTTGACGGTAACGATTATCTGCCGTCGGACGAGCGGATGATGGACATGTTTCAGTTCCATTCCAACGTGGTGGCGGTGCAGAATCATAGTTGGGGCAATGCCTCCGTTTGGCAATTGGATCCCAGCTTGCTTGAACAGACGGGCATTTCGAACGCGGTGACCCGCGGTCGCCACGGGTTGGGCGTGGTCATGGTTCGCGCCGGCGGCAATCAGCGCGATATCTGGGACAATGTCAACGATGACGGTTATGCGCTGAACCCTCGCGTCGTCGCGGTCGCCGCCGTGCGAAGGGATGGCCGGGCGGCCAGCTACAGCACCCCGGGCGCTCCGTTGCTGGTGGCGGCGCCCAGTGGCGACTTTTCCGAAGGCTTCCCGGGTCTGTTTACCACCGACCGCCAGAAAAGCCAGGGCTACAACAGTTCAACCAACGAGCCGGATTATACCTTCGGCATGGATGGATTCTCCGGCACGTCGGCCGCCACGCCGCAAATTGCCGGCGTGGTGGCTTTGATTCTGGCGGCGAATACCAACCTGAGCTACCGCGACGTGCAGCAGATTCTGATTCATTCCGCGCGGCATTTCGACAGGGCCGATCCCGATCTGACCACCAATGGCGCGGGGTTTGCCGTGAGTCATAACGATGGATTCGGCGTTCCGGACGCCGGATTGGCCGTCCGTTTGGCGCGCCGGTGGATCAACCGGCCTCCTTTAACGCAGCTTACGCTGGTGAATCAGGACGTCGTGGCGATTCCCGACGACGGTTTACGGGTCATGGTTGGCGGGGAGCAAACACCGGAGAATCTTCGGAGCATTCACGCTTCTCCCGGTCAGGGACCGCATCCGGATGCGCCCACGGCATCGCTGCCGCTGGTGGACGTGGGGATGGCCACCAACGATATCACCGGCAATCTAACCGGACGCGGCGCGCTGATCCAACGGGGCGACAACACGTTTGCCGAGAAAATTCAAAAAGTTGCCGGGGCGGGCGCCGCCTTTGCCGTCATTTACAACAATCGCGATGTCGATCAACGGACGTGGATGGCTGGCACCAGCTTTGTTCCCATTCCGGCGGTGTTTATCAACCAGACGGACGGGGAGGCGCTCCGGGATTTCTTAAGCCAGCACCCCAATACGCCCGTGCAACTGGGTTTGGAATCCGCCCGTTTCACCTTTGAGGTAACGAACACCCTGTCGTGCGAGCACGTGGCCGTGCGCCTGGAGACCGATCATCCCCGGCGCGGCGATTTGCGATTGACCCTGTTGTCACCCGCCGGCACCCGCAGTGTCTTGCAGGAAGTGAATAGCGACATGACCCCGGGACCGACGGATTGGACGTATTATTCCACCCATCATTTTTACGAAAGCAGCGCCGGGATCTGGACGGTGGAGGTCACGGATGAAGAGACGGATTCGGTGGGTTCAGTGCTATCCGTGAGTCTGATTGTTACCGGGGTGGCGATTACCGACACCGACCATGACGGCCTGGATGACGCCTGGGAAATGAAGTTCTTCCAGGCGCTTACGGCCCGGCCGCAGGATGATCCCGATGGCGACGGTTATTCCAACCTGCGCGAGCAGATCATGGGAACCGATCCGCTGGTGAACGACTTTCCCTTCCAGGTGGATGTGTCAGCTTGGAACACGGACCTGGAACGATTGAGCTGGCCGGGGACTTCCAATTTGGGCTATCAGATCTGGGCGGAAAACGAGGTGTACGGAAAGCTGTCCCTGGTGACCAACCTGCCGGGACGATTTCCAGAAACCGAGTGGTTCACTCCTTCAACCAACGGGTTGCGGCAGTTCTTCCGGATCCGGGCGGTGCCCGGTAATTAGGCGGTTCGTTAAGGCCGTCCCATCCGAACACGCCTATGGGAACTGGCGTTCACCAGTTGGGTGCTGCTCCAGCCGGAGGGCATCAACGCCAACGTCCAAGCCGTGATCAGGAGCCTACGCCAATGCAATCGGCGCTCAAAAAGGCATTGAAATACCCATTGCTCAATTGCGACGTTTCAGGTAAGAATGCCCACAATGTCAAAAGCCGGTTATGCCAAGTGAATTTCCTTACGACGTGTTCCTCAGCCACAGCGCAAAGGACAAGGCGGTGGTGCGTCCACTGGCGGAGCGGTTGCGGGCGGACGGGCTGCGGGTGTGGTTCGATGAATGGGAACTCCCCGTAGCGGCGTCTCGGCAGAGCGCCGCATTCTCGCCCGAAGGACTGGCTGCACATTGCCGCCGCGTGCGCGCGGGTAGGCGAAGCGCTGGAGCCGTGGGCGACCCTGCGCCGCCGGCTTCATCCGCGCCGCTCGGTGCGCACCGACGCCCTCCCGCACTGGACACGGTTCGCCATTCTGCCGGGATTAACCCACGATGGATATGCGGCGCCGCAGTGGCTCACCCGCCGTGAATAAGTCGATCCATATAACTCCATGGATTACATGACACCGCTGATTCAGCCGGAACAAATCGAACAGGTCATCCTGCTCATTCGTGGTCAAAGAGTGATGCTGGACCGCGATCTGGCTGCGCTTTATGGCGTCGAGACCAAGAACCTGAACAAAGCCGTCCGGCGTAACCTCGCCCGCTTCCCGGCCGACTTCATGTTCCAACTCACGCTGGCTGAGGCACTAGCGTGCGCCGCTTTAAGGTTCCAATT
>JADGRT010000364.1 GCA_017880715.1 Verrucomicrobiia bacterium
GTCCCTCCGGGACAAAAAACGGCCTATATGCGGCACCTGTAGATCAAATCCTAGTGGCATTGGACAAGAACGTCCGCGCTACAGATCACCAAGGTATTTTACTGGGGGATTCCTTATGTTAGTCGTTCATGTGCAGGTAAACGTAAAACCGGAATGTATCTGGTTATTATGGGGCTCCCGGAGCTCGCCCCTCCGAAAGTGGATTCAGGGTTAATACACCAGCACCTGCGCAATGGCATCCTGGGTTTCCTTGACCAGTTCGTCGAATTTGCGTTCCTTGGCGGCGGCGGGATCTTTGAGCTTGGCGGTCAGTTCGGGCAGCGATTCGAGCAGGGCTGCTGCGTAAGTGCTTTTGACGGCGCCGATGACGAACAGGGATGAGCCGCTGCGATTGATCACCGGCCCGGTTTCCGGCGGTTGGACGTTAACAATGCCCACCACCTGGCCCTGCGTGTTGACCAGGGGACCGCCGGAGTTGTCGGGCTGCACCGCGAGGTTGATTTGGAACTGGCGGGGATCGTTGGAGAGGCTGCTTAAGCTGCGGATATTGCCATCCGTCATTTTGGGTTCCGCGCTGGCGGCGGAGGGAAAGCCCACGGTGAAAATGGGATCGCCAATTTTTACATTGCGGCTGAGGGCGACCGGGAGCGATCGGTTGGTAACGCTCACCTTAAGAACCGCCAGGTCATTGACGGGATCGGATTTCTGAAGGGTGGCGGACAACTGGTTTTTGCCGATCTTCACCAGGATGCGGGTTGCGTTCTCGATCAGGTGAAAGCTGGTCAGTAAATAGCCGTCGTCGGTGATGAAGAATCCGGTGCCGGAGGATTCGAGGGGGGTGTCGGTGTCCCCTTTATCCTGGACTGCGTCCGGTGGCGCGGCGGCCTGAAGGATTGGGGCGGGTTGGGTGGAGAACGCCGCGGCGCGGCGCTGGGCATCGGCGATTTGGTCTTTGGTGAGTTTGCGGATGAGTTTATCCCGGGCGTTGATGGCGCTGGGATAGCTTTGGGCGGCCGAGAGGATCATCCATTTATAAGCTTCCACATGATTGACGCGGACGCCTTTGCCGATGTCATAGCGCACGCCGAGGAAGTATTGGGCTTCGGGACTGCCTTGTCCGGCGGCTTGACGAAACCAGAGCACGGCTTCCTTGTCGTTTTGCGGCACGCCCTGGCCATTGCCATAGAGAATGGCCAGGCCCAATTCGGCGCCGACGTGTCCTTGGAGGGCGGCTTGGCGGTACCAACGCGCGGCTTCGACCTGGTTGGCGGGCACGCCCAGGCCGCGGCGATACATGAGTCCCGCTTGAAAGGCGGCTTCAGCCAGTTTATGGTCCGCTGCTTTAAGGTACCAATCCAGGGCGGTGGCATGGTTGGTCAGCTGGCCTTCGCCTTGGGCCGCCATTTTTCCCAGGAGCAATTGGGCTGGCGCGTTGCCCTGGTCGGCGGACTGCGTGAGCCATTTCATCGATTCCCGGTAGTCTCGATGCACGTCCTGTTCCTGGTAATAACGCCAGCCAAGCTCATACTGAGCCTGGGCATCGCCCCTTTGGGCTGCGGTGCTGATGTCGTCAAATGATTTGTCCAGGGAAGGACTATTCGTGTCGGTTTGGGACAGGGCAGGGCGGGGAAGCCCCAGCGAGACAACCAGTGCCACGCCCGAAAGCGTCAGGCGAACAAACGATAGCGAGATGCGCATGGCGACGAAGATAACCGAAGAGCCTCACGACATTCAAGGCTCAGATTGTCCGATTCATGAACCGTTGCGTTAATTCAACGCCGACCGATGCCGGAGCAAGATGGCGGCGCTCTTCCGAGTCGCCGCTACGTCCGGCCAGATGGCTGCTGCTACCAACGGTGGCGGCAGGGGCCGATTTAGCTTTGATCCTTCACCGATAGGAGGAATTCGATGTTGCTCCCGGTTTGTTTGAGTTTGTTGAGCAGCAGTTCCATGGCCTCGACCGGCGGCACGCCGGTGAGGGCGCGTCGCAAGATGACCACCCGGCTGCCTTCATCGGGATGATAAAGCAATTCCTCTTTGCGGGTGCCGGACATCTCGATATTGATCGTGGGGAAGATGCGGCGCTCGACCAGATGGCGGTCAAGATTAACCTCCATGTTGCCGGTGCCTTTGAACTCTTCGAAGATGACTTCGTCCATGCGCGAGCCGGTGTCGATGAGCGCGGTGGCGATGATGGTCAGCGAACCGCCCTCCTCGATGTTGCGGGCGGCGCCAAAGAAGCGTTTGGGTTTGTGGAGCGCATTGGCATCCACGCCGCCGGAGAGGATCTTTCCCGAGTGGGGTTGGACGGTGTTGTAGGCGCGGGCCAGCCGGGTGATGGAGTCGAGCAGGATCACCACGTCGCGCTTGTGTTCGACCATGCGTTTGGCTTTTTCGATGACCATCTCGGCCACTTGAATATGCCGTTCGGGGGGTTCATCGAAGGTCGAGCTGATGACTTCGGCCGGTTTGCAGGAACGTTCCATGTCGGTGACTTCCTCGGGCCGCTCATCGATCAGCAGGATGAATAGGTAGGCTTCCGGATTGTTCTTCAGAATGGCGTTGGCCAATTTCTGCATGAGAACGGTTTTGCCGGTGCGCGGGGGCGCCACGATGAGACCGCGTGTCCCTTTCCCGATGGGGCAGACCAGATCCATGACGCGGGTGGATAGCTCTTCGGGCACGGTTTCGAGGATGAACCGCCGGTTGGGAAACAGGGGCGTCAGGTTTTCGAAATGGGTTTTATCCTTGGCCTTGTCCGGATCTTCTTTATCGACGGCTTCGATTTTGAGCAGGGCGAAGAACCGTTCCTTTTCCTTGGGCGGACGGATGCGTCCGGCGACCAGGTTGCCGGTTTGCAGGTTGAACCGGCGGATCTGGGAGGGCGAGACGTAGATGTCCTCCGGGCAGGGGAGATAGTTGAAACTCTGGGAGCGCAGGAAGCCAAACCCATCCGGCAACACCTCGAGCACGCCTTCGGAGAACAAAATGCCGCTGCGTTCCGCATTTTTTTGGAGGATATGGAAGATGAGCTCGTGTTTTTTCAGCGTGCCAAAATTCTCGATGCCGTGATCCTTCGCCATTTGGTTCAGCGTATTCATCGACATCGCCTGCAACTGGCTGATGTTGATCGCGTGTGCGGCGGCCTCGGCCGAAGGCGGCGGAACGATTTCCTCGACCTGGTCGGGCGGCAATTCCTCGGGCTTGATAGGTTGCGGGGGTGGGGCGGGCGATGCCGTCACGGCCACCATTTCCTCTTCCGCGGGTCCGGGGGCCATTCTCCGTTTGCGGCCGCTGGGTCGAGCGGATTTTAATGAGGACTGTTCCAGGGGCACCTCGGCGGGCGTAAAACGTTCCACCTTGGCTGGCGCGACGGCCAGTCGTGACAGAGTCACCCTGACCAAGCGACTCGGCGTGACCATGACCTAGGCGGGACCGGCCTTGTAGCCGACGCCGCGAACCGTCACGACAATCTCGGGGTTCTCAGGGTCCCGTTCGATCTTGGAGCGCAGGCGTTGGACGTGGACGTTGACCAGGCGCGTGTCGCCGGCGTGGCGATAGCCCCACACCTGCTCAAGCAGCACCTCGCGGGTGAACACCTGCCAGGGCTTCCGTGCTAGTGCGACGAGAAGGTCAAACTCCAACGGTGTCAACGACAACGGCTTGCCATCGCGCTTGACTGAGTGACCCGCCACGTCTATGCTCAGGTCGCCGATCTGAAGTCCCTCGGGCTCCGGTTCGTCGCTGCGGCGCAGCCGGGCCCGCCCTCGTGCGATGA
>JADGRT010000040.1 GCA_017880715.1 Verrucomicrobiia bacterium
CCAGGTAGGTCGGAGCTGCTGCTCCGCCCTGATATTTGGGCGGCGCGGCAGCGCCGCCCTACCCACCATTGCAGAAATTCGCATCCAGGCTTTGACTTTTCAGTCAATTGAGCGTTTGTTTGTGGGAGCCAGGTCGCAACCGTTCGATCACGCCTCGTTTGAGCCGCAGAGCAGCGATTCCACCTTGCGCGGCAAATTCAATTTCGCGATGCCCGTGAACCATAAAGTCCTTTTAACTAGTGTGTGCCGACCGTTGGGGCCGAAAAGTGGCGAAGCCCCCTCCGTCGGCTATGAACTGCTTCATCGGCAGGTGACGCGTGCCCAGGGCCTTTTCAGCCCGCGCGTGGTGCACCACCAGTTTTCACTCGATTACATCGCCGAGAACCTCGACGCCCCGGCGGTGGTGCTGCAGTACCCATCGAAGCGCGAGCTGATCCGCGAACTCCGAAAGGGCTACGAATACGTGGGCATCTGCTTCGTCATGGCGGTCATGCACAAGATGAAGGAGGTGGTCGCTTGGGTTCGCCAATATTCGCCCAACAGCAAGATCGTCTTGGGTGGCTACGGCACGGTCCTAAAGGACGAGGTGCTCAAACCGTATGCGGACTACATCTGCCGCGAGGAAGGAGTGGCGTTCATGCGGCGATTGCTAGACGAACCTGAAATTCCCATGCCCTACAAGCACCCGCTGATCGTCAGTGGGTTGAAGGTGTTTGGCCAGCAGGTGTCCAGCACGGGCATGATTTTCTCCGGACTCGGCTGCCCGAACGGCTGCGATTTCTGCTGCACCTCCCACTTTTTCTCGCGGAAACACATCCGGCTGCTGCCGACGGGCCGGGATATTTTCGCCGTGGTCGAGCGTTACCTGGACATGAACCCGCGCATGGTCTTCACGATTCTGGACGAGGACTTTCTGCTCTATCAAAAGCGGGCCAGGGAGTTTCGCGAGTGCGTGATAAAAAGCGGCAAGACGCTCTCGATTTTCGTCTTTTCGAGCGTCAAAGCGATCAGCCAATACACGGTCGAAGAGATTCTCGAGATGGGGATCGACGGTTTCTGGATCGGCTACGAAGGAACCCGCTCGGGCTACGCCAAACAGGAAGGGCGCCCCGTCGATGAACTCTTCAAGGAATTGCGCGAGCACGGCATCACCGTGCTGGCGTCGATGATCGTCGGGTTCGATTATCAGGATCGGCAAGTCGTGGCGCGGGAACTGGAGGGACTGCTGAAACTGAAGCCTGCGCTGTCGCAATTCCTCATTTACGGCCCCGTCCCCGGCACCCCGTTTTACGAACGAGTCATCAAGGAAAACCTATTGCAGGATGTGTACACCCAGGATGCGGAGTTGTATTACCGCCGGGCGGACGGATTCTCGACGTTGATCAAACACCCGACGCTTTCGGCCGGGGCGATCGAAGAAATTCAAAAGTGGTGTTTCGAGGAGGATTACCAGCGGCTCGGACCAAGCATCTTCCGCGTCCTGGAAACACGATTCCTCGGATACCTCAAGCTCAAGAACTCGCCGAATCCCCGGTTGCGTCAGAAGGCCGAGTTTTACGCCCATGACTTGCGTGAGGCGGCGCCGGTGTTTCTGGCTGGGCGGCTGCTCGGCCCCAACGCCGCCATACGACGGTGGATTGGAGATTTGGAGCGGCGCCTGGGCGCGGAGTTGGGGCGGCCGGCGCTGGTCGAGAGACTCAAGGCGGCGCTGGCCGTGGGAGCCGCTTTGTGGACCGGGCTGACTTTGAAGTTGAACCTTTTCCAACATCCCCGGCTCACGCGCACGTCCTACCGGATGCCCAGCAAACACTGGAGCGCGTTTAGTCTCTGGGAGGATTTCCATCGCAAAGTTTCCATCCCCGATCTCTCCATCCAGGTCGAGCTGCAGCATTCCCGGAAACAGGTGTGGATGCGGTTGGAAGGCGCGTTGACCGCCGCCAATGCCGAGGGATTGGGGCGGCGCCTGCGCGATTCGCTGGCGCGCAGCAAGAGCCGTCTCGTTTTGGACCTGAAGAAACTTCATTGGGACAAGGCGGACGACTTGCGTCCCCTGAGAGAAAACCTGGCGGACTATCGATCCCGCATCCGCCTGATTCTGCCCAAGGTGTCGGTGGCTCATCCGGAGTTGTTGCTGCTGGCCAGCATGTTCCATCACTATCGTTAGTTTTAAGAGGCCGTCTAATCAGAAAATCAGAGCCTCGTGACTCCTGATTTCGCTCATGTAAATCGAAGGGGCGTGGAAAATCGGTGAGCCCAATTCGCCGGGTTAGGGAACCCGGCCTACAACAATCCCGGTTCCTGTAGCCTTACGCCTGGGCCTTGAGTGTCTCCAGCGCTTTCATAAAGTCGGGCGGCAGAGGCGCCTCGCAGGTGAGCGTTTGTCGGGTGAGCGGGTGGATAAAACTCAATTGAAAAGCATGGAGCATCTGCCGCGGCGCCTGATAGTGGGTGAGTTCGGTGAGGCGGATGTTTGGACGCTTGCCATACGTGGAGTCGCCGACCAGGGGAAAGCCCAGGTATTGAAAGTGAACCCGGATCTGGTGAGTACGCCCGGTGTGCAATTGCGCTTCCACGAAGGTGGCGCCATGCAAGGGTTCAATGGTTCGATAACGGGTCCAGGCGTCCCGTCCCTGGCCGTCGGTGACCGCCATGCGTTTGCGGTGACTTGGGTGGCGTGCGATGGCGGCGCGGACATCGCCTGAGGGGGGAACAAGCTGGCCGCAAACAATGGCGAGGTAGATCTTGCGAATCTCGCGTTGGGCGAATTGCGCGGCCAGGGCAAGGTGAGCGAGGTCTCTTTTTGCCACGATCAGACAGCCGCTGGTTTCCTGGTCCAGGCGATGAACAATGCCGGGACGCGCCACACCGCCCACGCCGCTGAGTTGTCCCTGGCAGTGATGGAGCAGGGCATTGACCAGCGTATGCTCGTCATGGCCGGCCGAAGGATGAACGACCAGGCCGGCGGGTTTGTTCAACACCAACAGTTCGTCATCCTCATACAGGATGTCCAGTGGCATGGCCTCGGGTCGCGCCTCGGGGGGGGTGGGTTCGGGCCAATGAATCGTAATTCGTTCTCCGACGCGAGGCTCACGGGTGGGTTTCACCGGCTGGTTATTCACCTGCACATGGCCCTGAGTGATGAGCCGCTGAAAAGTGCCGCGCGAAACATTGGGAAACTGCGACCGCAGGAAGGCGTCCAGCCTTTCGCCAGGATGGGATTGCTGAACGGTAACGACCAGAGAATGACCGGCAATGGCGGTGGTTGCCTCGGACAAAGATGGTTCGGCGGTTGAGTTGTTGGAAGTCGGGTTGGGCATCTTTGGCTAGGTTTTGGTTTGCGCCGATTTTGATTTAGCCGACAGCCACCACCAGAGCCAAAGGCCCGAAGCCAGCACGGCCACGCTGACCATTTGGCCCACCGTGACCACGCCCAGGTAATGAGCGTGATAATCGCCCCGGAAGTGCTCGACCGTGGACCGCAGCAAGGCGTAGGCGATCAGGTAGAGTGCGAAGACCTGGCCAGCGAATTGTTTGCGGCGGAACAGCCAGGCCAGGAGGGCGTACAAGGCCAGGTTCAAGAGGGATTCATAGATTTGGGTCGGGTGTACGCCATGGCCGAAGGTTTCATGTCCTTGAGGAAAATGGATGGCCCACGGCCATGCGCAGGCACGGCCGTAGCAGCACCCGTTCATCAAGCAGCCCAGCCGGCCAAAGGCGTGGCCCAGCGCGATGCTAGGGGCCAGAATGTCGGCGAGGGTCCACAACGCCAGTTTATGGATCTGGGTGTAGAGGACAATCGTGAGCGAGGCGCCGATGAGGCCGCCGTAAAAAACCAGGCCGCCGTGATGCACCATAAAAATCTCCCAGATGGGTTTTTGGGCGTATTCCTCCTGCCAATAAGAAAGGACGTGAAGCAGGCGCGAACCCACAATGGCCCCGCCGATAAGCCAGGGGCCGAGGTTTAGAATGGTGTCCGGAGAGACGTTCACCAGGAGGGCACGCCGGCTGGCGGTCCAGAGACCGACCAAAAAGCCGGTTGCGACCAGCACGCCGTACCAATGAATGGTCCAAAACCCGAGATTTATTGCTACCGGTTCCATCGTGAAGGCAAGATAAGGGAGCCGGCGGCCGTTTACAAGCCTGACCCTTGGACGTCTCGCCGATTCGGACGGAGCGCCGATCGTGGCGCCAGCTTTTGGACTGCGCCAGTCCTCTAGCGCTTTCGCATCCCCCGCAAAGCCGAAAAGCGGCAGAGGACTGCCGCAGTCCAAAACACGCGTGGGATGGTTACGCGCTGCCCGCCGTCATGCGCGGCTGGCATGGTAATATGTCAATATGCATCTCTGACCCCTGGCGGCCGCAGGGCAGCCTCAGATTTCCCGATCCCGCGGAAAATGGGGGAGCCGCCCGGTGGTGGCACCGGGTCCCCCGACTCGGCGCTACACGGCCAGCAACCGGCCCAGGCCGGCGGCAGATTTAAGCGGGCTGACCAAGGCCAGGTTGAGGCGTTCGGGTTGGAAAAAATCACGGGCCACGGCACGAATTTCCGCCGGTTTTACGGCGCACAGACGCGCTTTGATTTCGTTGGCGGAAATGATTTTGCCGTAGCTCAGCAATTGTTCGCCCAGCCATAGCATCTGGTTTTCGGTGTTTTCGAGGCTCAGGTCGATCTGGCCCACCACATAATCCTTGGCGCGCTGCAACTCGGTGCGGGATGGCGCTTGGCCGATCAGGCGGCGCATTTCCCGCAACATCAACCGCAGGGTGCGGGGCAGTTGGTCGGAGTCGAGTCCGGCGGAGATAACCAGGTCGCCGGCGTCATGGAAGAAACTCAACGAGCTGCTGATCGAGTAGGTCAGGCCGCGATCTTCGCGCAAGACCTGAAAAAGGCGCGAGCTCGTATTTTCGCCGAGCAGGGTGTTGAGCAGGCGGAGCGCGAAGCGGCGTTCGTCGTGGCGCGCGCAGGTGCGCACCCCGAGGGCCATTTGCGTTTGTTCGACCGAACGGGTGCAGAGGGCGACGCGGGGCTCGGTTTGGCGGATGATGACCGGTTGAAATTGGGGGCGTGAACCGCGCTTGAAATGGTCTTGCAGCGGGGTGCAGGCCTTGACGACGTCTTCGTGGCGCACGCGGCCGGCGGCGGTGATGAGCGCGTTCGTCGCCAGGTAATGCGTGTGCAAGAAGCGCAGCAATTGGGCGTGTCCGAGCCGGTCAAGCGTGGCTTCCGAGCCGGTAATCGAGCGGCCCAGGGGCTGGTCGGGCCACTGGGTGGCATTGAGCAGTTCCTGGACGTAGTAGGGCGGCTGGTCGGTGTACATGGCCAGCTCCTCCTTGATAACGTTGCGCTCCTTGGCGATGTCCGCCGGGGCAAAGCAGGAGTGCAGAAACATGTCGGCGAGAACATCCAGGAGTTCGTCAAAACGATCATGACGCGCCCGGGCATAAAAGCAGGTGTTTTCCTCGCTGGTGAAGGCATTGGATGAGCCGCCGATGCCTTCGATATCCTCGGATATTTGTTTGGCGGAGCGGCGGCGGGTGCCCTTGAACAGCATGTGCTCGATGAAATGCGAGGCGCCGTTGAGGGGGGCGGGTTCGTAGCGGCTGCCCACGCCGACCCACAGACCGAGGCTGACGCTGGCCATGTGGGGCATGGGCATGGTGGCCACGGTGAGGCCGCTGGGGAGCCGGGTGACGCGGTGCTGGCTCACATCAGCCCTTTCGGCAGTTGTTCCGGTACGCCGACCCGGCGCTGGTAGTCCAGGATCAGGTCGATGACTTCCTGGGGATCGTCCGTCAGCGAATAGAGATTCAAATCGGTGGGGCTGATGAAAGTCTGTTTTTCCACGGTGGCTTTCATCCACTTGAGGAGTCCGTTCCAGTAGTTGCGGCCGAACAAAATCAAAGGGTAATGCGGGATGCGCTCCGTTTGGACCAGGGTGAGGGTTTCAAAAAACTCATCCAGGGTGCCGAACCCGCCGGGCATGAAAACGAAGCCCATGCTATATTTGACGAAGCAGACCTTGCGGGAAAAGAAGTAGTGGAAATGGATGGGGATATTGGCATAGGGATTGCCCTTTTGCTCGTGGGCCAGTTCGATATTCAGGCCGATGGAGCGGCCTTTGGCGTGGGCGGCGCCGCGGTTGGCGGCCTCCATGATGCCCGGTCCGCCGCCCGTGATGACCGCCAGACCATGCTGGGCCAGCCCTTGGCCGATGGTTTGGGCAGCCCGGTAATCAGGATGATTGCGCGGCGTGCGCGCCGAGCCGAAAAGGGTGACGGCGGGGCCGACCCGGGACATCGTTTCAAAGGAATCGACGAACTCCGCCATGATGCGGAAGATGCGCCAGGGATCTTCCTTAATAAAACCGACACTGTTTCCATTCATGCCTTTACCCTAGTCCAAAGCGCCTCCGAATGACAAGCGCCGCGCTCTTTCCGGTGACAGGCTGTCTCCGCCCCGGTTCTTGAATGAGCCGGGGATATGGGGCGCCGATTGCATACCGCCGTTGGCCGCCCGCATATGAATGATTGCGCGTTTGGGTTCGTCCATAAGGGAAGTGGGGCTCCCGGAGCTCGCCCCTCCGAGGATTGACTTTCGGAAACGCGGAAACTTATGCAACGATCCATCATGCGGGTCTGTGGATTCTTCCGGCCGGATGCGGCGCGGATTGGCCTGGTGTTGGTTTTGATGGTTCTGAGTCAGGGAGCGGGTTTATTAAAACCCTGGCCGCTGGCGCTGATCGTGGATTGTCTGCTGGGGAGCCGTCCGTTGCCTGGCTGGCTGGCGTCGCACACGGTGGGCTGGGATCGGACTGGGCTGCTGGGATTGCTGGTGGCGGCGGTTTTTTTGTTTCATCTGGCGCAGGCGGCGCTTTCGGCGGCGCAGACCTATGGGTTGATTGAGGTGGGACTGCGCGGGCTGGCGCGGGTGCGCGGGGCGGTGTTCCATTGGCTGCAGCGGCTTTCCTTGCGTTATCATCAGGAGGCCCGGCAGGGCGATGTCATTTACCGCGCCTCGTGGGACACCTATGCCTTTCAAACGCTGTTTCAACACGGCCTGTTTGCGTTTCTTTCGGCGTCGTTCTCCCTGCTGCTGATGGGGGTGGTGATGTGGCGGCTCAACCGGCCGCTGACGCTGGCGGCGTTGGCCACGGTGCCAGTGTTGCTGCTGGCGATGCGTTTTTTTGGGCGGCAAATGAGCGCGCGGAGCCGGTTGGCGCACCAGGCGGACAGCCAGGTGACATCGCTGGTGCAGCAAGGCATGGCGGCGCTGCCGCTGACGCAAAGCTATGTTCGGGAGGCGCATGAGGAGCGGCGCTTTGCGGCGCAGGCCGCCGAGGCTTTCCGGCAACGGCTTTCGCAACACGGCTGCGAGGTGCTGTATTTGGCGGTGATAGCCGTCATCGTCGCGGCGGGCATGGCCCTGATCGCCGGGTTGGGCGCGCAGCAAGTGTGGGCCGGACGACTGAGTTTGGGGGAATTGCTGATTTTTCTGGCCTATTTGGGCCAGTTTTACGAGCCCTTGAACCAATTGTCGCGGGTGGGATCGACCTTCTCCGATGCTTGCGCGGGCACGCAGCGGGTGCTGGAAATCCTCGATGCGCCGGAAGAAGTCAAGGAATCGCCGCAGGCGCGGGCGGTGGTTCGAACGAAGGGGAAGACGGCTTCGGCGGAGGTCTTGGAATTACAGGGGGCCGTGGTTTTCGATCGGGTGTCCTTTGGGTATCGTCCGGAGCGGTTGGTGTTGCAGGATCTGAGTTTTCGAATCGAGCCGGGCGAATCGCTGGCGATCGTGGGGCCAAGCGGCGCGGGGAAGACCACCCTGGTGCATTTGTTGCCGCGTTTCTTCGATCCTTTGTCCGGGGCGGTGCGGCTGGATGGGGTGGATTTGCGGGATTTGAAGCTGGGTGATTTGCGCGCGCAGATTGCGCTGGTGATGCAGGAACCGATACTATTGCCGGCAACGATCGCGGAGAACCTGGCCTACGGCAGGCCGGATGCCACACCGGCGGAAATCGAGGCGGCGGCGCGCGCCGCGCATGCGGATGAATTCATCCGGGCCTTGCCGCAGCGATACGAGACCCTGGTGGGCGAGGGGGCGGCACGGCTGAGTGTCGGCGAAAAACAACGGATCAGTCTGGCGCGGGCGTTTCTCAAGGATGCGCCCATTCTGGTGCTGGACGAACCTACCAGCGCGCTGGACGCGGAAAGCGAGGCGCTGGTGGTGTCCAGTTTGGGGGCGCTGATGCGCGGCCGGACGACGCTGGTGGTGGCCCACCGATTCAGCACCATCCGCCGGGTCGATCGCGTATTAGTGCTGGCGGAGGGGCGATTGGCGCAGTTGGGAAGGCCCGAGGAATTGCTGCGGGGAGAAGGCTACTTTGCCAGGGTGGCGGCGGGCCGGTGGGGGCAGGACCAGGAGCCAAGGGCGGCGGGCTAGCTTCCAGGCATGAAACCGGCGCCGGAGAAGGGGAGTTTTGGAAGCGAACAACGAACAAAGTTGCGTTGCGTTATTCGGGCGAATGTTTTATACTCGGAGATCGTTCAAGAAAAACCGTGAGATTGCTGATAACCAAGATAACCAAAGTGATATTCCGTAGGTGCGGATGAGTCGTTAAGCAATTGCATTATGGCTACGACGCTAACGCCCAACGAACAAGCCCAGTTGATCCAGACGATTGAGATGTTCGAAGTGATCACTCAATCGCAGCAGAACGATATCCAATCGTTGGAAATCCTGAAGAAGGCGTATTTCAAGCTGGCGCGCCAGCGGGACGTGGTTAACACCGCCAAGCGGATAGCGCAGGCCTACGTGTTGCAGGGCCAGCTTTCTTCGGCCATTTTGGAATACGAGAGCATCCTGCAGCGGTTTCCGGACGATCCAGATGTCCGGGCGGCGCTCTCCGAGATCGAAGACAAGGCCAAGAGTTTCAGCGCGCCTCCGGCCGCGGCGGAACCGGAACCGATCGAAAAACCCAAGGTGGCGCCGGCCAACGAGGCGGCCGCGGAAGACCAGGCGGTCACGGCCGAGGTGGATGACGGCAAGCAGACTTTTTACCGGCTGTTTGTGAAGACCAAGCTGGTTTCGGCGGCGGATTTCAACCTTTACTGGTTCCGGCCGGATGCGAGCGAGGCGGTGACGGGGGTGGTAGAGCCTTTCGTTCAGGTGCTGGCGGACAAGGGTGGCCCCCCGGTGGAGCAGTCGATGAAAATCATTTGCGAGAAGTCGCGTTTGGCGTACCTGCCGCTGGAGCGCTATGATTTGGACATCGAAACGGCGCGTAGTTTTCCGCGGGATGTATGCCAGCGTTGGTGTCTCGTTCCTTTTGACAGGCTAAGCAAGTCGGTGCTGGTGGCGACCGCCAACCCGTTCAACAAACAGGCAACCCGGGAATTGGCGGCGGCGACCCAGCAGCGGTTGCTCTGGTATTTGTGTCCGCCCGCGGACTTGATCAAAGCGGTGCGCAAGGTTTTTCGTTGAAATAACCGGCTATGCCTCCCATTAAAACGTTTGGCGAACGAATTGCGGATGCCCTGGTGGAAGACGGGCTGATGACCTCCCAGCAGGTGGCGGAATTGCTTGAGCTGCAAAAGAAGGAGGGCACCCGCCTGCTCAAGCTCATTCTCGCCAAGTCCTACGTGAATGAGGTGGACATGATGGTGTCCATGGGTCGCGTGCTCAACACGCCGCCCATCAATCTGGCGCGCCTCAGCATTCCGAGCGAGATTTTCACGCTGGTGCCCAAGGAAGTTCAGATCACCCACAAGGTCCTGCCCGTTTCGCGCGTCGGGAACCGGCTCTTTCTGGCGATGGCCGATCCGCTGAACGTCCTGGCCTTGGACGACATCAAGCGCATCACCAAGCTGGAGACCTCGCCGCTTATCTCCACGGAAAAACAGATCCTGGATAAAATCAGCAGCCTCGATTCCGGCAAGGCCAGGACCATGGCGGACATCATCCGGGACGCGCAGAAGAAAAGCGAGGCCGAGGCCGAGGCGGATAATCTGGAAGTCTCCAAGGAGGCGGTGGAGGAGGTCAACCTGGACCAGTTGGCCGCTTCGACCGAAGAGGCGCCGGTGATCAAGCTGGCCAATCTCATCCTGGTGCAGGCGATCAAGGACGGGGCCAGCGACGTGCACCTGGAGCCGTTCGAGAAAAGCGTGCGACTGCGGTATCGCATCGACGGGGCGCTCATCGATATGCCGGCCCCCCCCAAGAATCTCCAGATTGCCCTGACGTCGCGCTTGAAGATCATGAGCAATCTCGACATTGCGGAGCGGCGTCTTCCGCAGGACGGCCGCATGCGGGTGCGCGTGGGCGGCAAGGACATCGATTTGCGCGTTTCGTTCCTGCCGACCGTTCATGGTGAGAAGTGCGTGATGCGCGTGCTGGATAAAACGAATCTCTCCGCCACCGTGGAGAAGTTGGGGATGGATCCGGAGACGCTCAAGCGATTCAAAGCCGCCGTGGACGCGCCGCATGGCCTGCTGCTGGTGACCGGGCCGACCGGTTCGGGAAAGACGACGACGCTCTATTCGGCGTTGAACGAGCTGAATAATCCCGAATACAACATCGTGACAGTGGAGGATCCGGTGGAATTCCAGATTCCCGGCATCAATCAGGTGCCGGTGCGCAAGGAAATCGGGTTGACCTTCGCCAACGCCCTCCGGTCCATTTTGCGACAGGATCCGGACATCGTCATGATCGGGGAGATTCGCGACACGGAAACGGCGGAGATTGCGGTGGAAGCGGCGTTGACGGGCCACCAGGTGCTCAGCACCATGCATTGCAACGACGCGCCGGGCGCCATTGCCCGTTTGGATGACATGGGCATTGCGCCCTTCCTCATTTCGTCCTCGGTCATTATTTCCTGCGCCCAGCGTCTGGTTCGGCGCATTTGCCGCATGTGCAAAGACCCGATTACCTACCCGCCCAAGATGTTCGCGGACTTGGGAATCAACCCGGATCTTTTCGCCGGGGTCACGCTTTACAAAGGGCATGGGTGCGAGCGCTGCAAGAACACCGGCTACACCGGCCGTGCCGCTATCATCGAGGCCATGACCGTCACGGACGAAATACGCAAGCTTATTATTGAACGAAGCGGCGCCATGGACATTGGCCGGGTGGCGATCGCCCAGGGCATGAAGACCCTGCGCCAGGTGGCCCTGGAAAAAGCCCGCGAGGGGCTGACCACGCTGGAACAGGTGCTGATCGTCACCGCCAGCCATTAAGCGCCATCGCCGGCCCCGAAACGGTTGGCATCATCCCGCATGAAGCGCGTTTTGTTTGTGGACCACGTCAGCCGCATTCTGGGCGGCGCCGAGCTCAATCTGATTGAGTTGGTGGCCGCCGCCGTGCCGCGCGGTCGCTGGGTCATGGCCTGTGCTTGCGCCTCGGGGAGCCCGCTAAGCCAGGCGTTGTCGGCGCTGCCGATCCCCCAATTGGAGCATGGTTTTTCGCCGGCGTTAAACACGTTGCGGGTGGTGGAACGGCGAGGATCGGTGAAGGCGCTGCGGCGCAGCCTGCTGGGTTTGCGGGATGCCCGCCGGCAATTGTTGGCCCGGATCAGGGCTTTTCGCCCGCAGGTGGTCGTCTCCTGCACCAATAAGGATCATTTTTGCGCCGGTTATGCCTGTCAGCGGGCGGGCGTGCCCTCTATCTGGTGGGTCAACGATGTGATGTCGCGGGAGTTTTTTTCGTGGCCGCTGCGCGCGGCGTTCCGCTGGCAGGCGCGCCGGGCCGCGCATTTAACGCCGGTTTCGGATTATGCCGGTGACGCCCTGAGGCGCGCGGGAATCCCTCCCGGCCGGATGACCCGGATCCACAATGGACTGCCCTTGTCGCGGTACCAGCCCCAACCCCGTGGGTTTCTGCGCCGGCATTTAAGCATTGCGCCCGATCAACCGATGATTGGCCTGGTGGGGCGGGTGGCCCCGTGGAAAGGCCAGCGGTTTTTTCTGGAATTGGCCCGGGCCTGGGCGAAGGAAGGCCAGGCCGGGCATTTTATCGTCATAGGGAAGGTTTTTAACGAAGACCAGGCCTTCGAACGCGACTTGCGCCAATGGGTGGAGACGCAGGGATTGGCCGGACGGGTTCACTTTGCTTCCTTCCAGGAAAACCTAGTGGCGGCCCTGAGCGACCTGGATGTCATGGTGCATGCCTCCTTGCGTCCGGAGCCCTTTGGACGGGTGATTATCGAAGCCATGGCGGTGGGAGCGCCGGTCATCGCCGCGCGAGCCGGGGGAGTGCCCGAGATCATCGAAGACCGGCAAAACGGCTGGCTGGCGGCGCCCGGCGATTTGAACGAGTATCTGACGGCGCTGCGTCAGCGGTTTCAAGACGAGGAACTGACTCGCAAGATCCGCGAGGCGGCCGGGCGCGTCGTGCGGGAGCGTTTCACCATCGAGCGGGTGCTGGATCAATTCGAAGCAATCATCGATCGACGGAGCGAAGGCGGCGCCGATGCCGTATCATCCCAGTCAACATGCATTTTATCTTTTTAACATTGGGATATCATCCGGACCGGGTGGGCGG
>JADGRT010000365.1 GCA_017880715.1 Verrucomicrobiia bacterium
CGTCGATCCGTCCGCACCCGGCGTTGAAACGCCGGGCTATTTTCATGATGTCCCTCCGGGACAAAAACACGGCCTCCGTCCGGCACCCGCAGATCAAATTCTAGCATCCACAGCAGTTTCAAACCCTTGCGGAAGCTGCTCTTCGGACCATGTCCCGTACGCATCCCGACAGGCTCTGCATGACTCGGTCCACCGGCAGGAAATCCAGTCCCTGTGGGTCTCGCAAGAGGATCATGCGGTCGTTGCGGGGGCGCCACACGGCTTCGCAGGTGGGGCCCCATAGGATCAGGCCGGGAAGGCCGACTGCAGCGGCGAGGTGAGATATTCCCGAATCGTGGCCGACGAATCCCGCGCAGGATTGCAGACGCCACGCCAGATGACGCAAAGGCCAGCTTCGCGCCAGTTCCAGCCGATCGGCCGGCAGGAGGGCCGCCAGTCGCTCCAATCGATCGCCTTCGGCTTCGCCACCGACGAGCAGGAAATGCAGATCGGATTCGGCCAGCAACCTTTTCAGCAACTCCATCCAGGAGGATTCCGGCCAGTTTTTCCGTTCACCGCCACTACCTGGATGAACCGCCAGGACGCGCCGGTTGCGAGGGGAAGAACCGCTCGCGGGTGGAAAAGCCTCCGGATTTTGGACCCGAATTTCCGGCACCGGATTGGCATCATAGATGGCCAGTTGTTCCAGGGGTTTGAGCAGGATTTCAGTGGCATGAACTCCCAGCGATTCATCGGGGCGATGCGGGCCGACGATGAACTGCGCGGATGAACAACGGGCGACATTCCGCTGGAATATGCCGTCCGGATCGTAAAGGTAGGAAAGGATGATGGCAAAGCCGCCGAAAATTTCCGCCAGTTGCGGATTCAACTCCCCATCCGGAACGAAGAATCCGGTCATGGCCCGGGCTTCAATCGGATGGATGCGATCCACCAGTTCGGTGGCAAGTTGGGCAATATGAGGATAGCCCAGCAATTCCAGCCGGCAGTGTGGAAAACGCCCGCGCAAGGCCGTCAATACGGGGATCGTGAGGATGAAATCGCCGATGGCGCCCCCACGCAAGACCAAGATGCCGGGTTTGGGGGATGCCGGGCTCATTACAGCACCGTCAACCCGAGCACAATCACCAGCAGGCCAAAGGCCAGCCGGAAGCCGGCGAAGATTCTCGCCCGCGATTCATTGGCGGTCGCCCAATGGATCAGATCGCGCAGCCGCCAGGGCGACACCGTAAACCAGATGCCAGCAACGATCAGGATGTAGGCCCAGATTACGATTACCAGGCTCCAGGTTGACGCTGCCCAGCGAGCGGTGTCCACCATGAGTTTGCCCAGCAGCAGCAGTACGATGGCCAGTCCGCGCACGGCCAGGAAATCGGTGACGTAGAGGCAGGTCAACACGGCGGTCAAAACGAACCCGGCGAACATGTAGGGTTTATAAACCGCGAAATCGGAGACCGACTCGTCTTTGAAATAGTAAAGAAACCAGGCCGTGCCCAGAGCCATGAGTGCATAGCCCCAAGGCAGCGAGCGGGGGAATCGTCGCGCCGCGGCCGTCATGCCCGCCGGGTTGACGATGCAGTAGAGACTGGGCAGGGACACCGCCGTGCCCAAGAGGACCGCAAGCAACGATAGAGATAATTTCATGAGTTCTGATGGATCAGTTGATTCTCGGGTTGATGTTTGCCAGATGGCTAGGGGAGGGCCGGGGCACCCAGCGGTTTGCCGTACAGGGTGAAGGTGCTGGCGCGTTCGATGTCGGCCAGCACCAACTGGCCGCGCTGGCGGTCCAGACCTTCAAAGACGACGATTTTGTTGCAGCGGGTTCGTCCCTCCAGGCGAGCCGCGTTCTTGCGGCTGGGGCCTTCAACCAAAACCTCGACTTGCCGTCCCACGAAGGCTTGATATCGGCGCGTGCCAATTTCCGTGACCAGCTTGAGGAGCACGGCGTGCCGCGCTTCTTTGATCGGTTGCGGAACCTGGTCCGGCAGGGTGGCGGCCGGGGTGTCACTGCGCGGCGAGTATTTAAAGACGTAGGCATTGTCAAACTGCGCTTCGCGCACCAGCGCCAGGGTTTGTTCGAAATCCTTGTCGGTTTCGCCGGGAAAGCCCACGATAAAATCGGTGGTGATACCAATGCCAGACTGGACCAGCCGGAGCTTGTTGACGATCGAGAGAAAGCGTTCGGCCGAGTAACCGCGGTGCATCGATTGGAGCACGCCGTCGCTGCCGCTTTGGACGGGCAGATGGGCGTTTTCGCAAAGTTTCGGCAGGTGTTCGTAGGCTTGGACCAGATCGTCGCCGTAGCCTTTGGGATGCGGCGAGGTAAAGCGGATTCGTTCCAGACCGTCAATCTGACTGACGGCTTCGAGCAGTTGCACGAACGGAGTCTTCCCGTCGCATTCGGGGATCAGGCGTTTGCCGTAGCTGGTGACGATCTGTCCGAGCAGGGTAATTTCTTTCACACCCTGGGAAACAAGTTCCCGACTTTCGGCGACGATATCTTCGATGGACCGGCTGCGTTCGTCGCCGCGGGTGGTGGGCACAATGCAGAAGGTGCAATGCTGATTGCAGCCCTGCATGATGCTCACGAAGGCGGTGACGGCTTGGGCATGGTCTTTGCCGGAGAGCAAGTGGGTACGGATGGCGGATTCGCTGCCGGATTCCTCATCGGTATCGCAGATGCGGTCGGCTCTCCCTTCCAAAAGGTCGCTGATGTAGGCCGGAGCGCGATGGGATTTTTGCGTGCCCAGGACGAGATCGACGTCCGGCAATTGGTCAATGAGTGTTTGTCCGCGGGCTTGGGCCATGCAGCCCATGAAACCGAGGACCACCGGGCGTCGGGAGCGGCGCAGGCCGCTGGCCAGGGCGCGCATTTTGCCCAAGGCCTTCTGTTCGGCGGCGTCGCGAACGCTGCAGGTGTTGAGCAGGATCACATCCGCCACGGCCTCGGATGGCGCCAGGGCATAACCCTTCGCGATGAGCTGCGAAGCCACGGCTTCGGAATCGCGCTCATTCATCTGGCAACCGTAGGTTTTTATGTAAACGCTCGGCATGGTGCGTCTCGGCAGGTTCACAGTACGCGAGCGGATGCCGCTTGAAAAGGGAGATTTCGGACACCGGATTGGTGGGGACGAGCGCGACAATAGAATTAACGGCCGTTAATTCTATTGTCGTGCCAAATGTGCCGCTCACACCAGACCTCGCCGGCGCGCGATGTCCGCCGCCTGGGTGCGGTTGTCCACCTGGAGCTTCGCCAGAATATTCGAGACATGGTTTTTGACGGTGCCTTCGGCAATGTGCAGTTTGTCGGCGATTTCCTTGTTCGGAATCCCCTGGGCCAGCATGACCAACACTTCCCGCTCCCGTTCGGACAGGGGTTCCATCAAGCCGCTCGGCGCATGCAGCGTTGCGCGTAAGGTGCGCGAGGCTATCTCGGGTTGAATAAACACCTCGCCGGCGTGAACCCGCTGGATGATCTCCACCAGCCTCTCCACCGGCATATCCTTCAGCAGATAACCCATCGCTCCCGCCCGAACGCCTTGAAACACATAATCATCCCGGTCAACGCGGTGTCGAACACCTGATCGGCTTTCATGCCCAAAATGCCCTGCTCCCGGATATCCTGAATGCTCCCGGCTTTTTGCAGGTAGGCCTGGCCCAGATGCGCCGGGGCGTCGGCGTTGGCCGGATTGTCCCGGGTGTATAGGTAGATGCATAAGTTCCCGCCTTCCGGAGGGGCGAGCTCCGGGAGCCCCACTTTCCTTCCCCCGACAAT
>JADGRT010000366.1 GCA_017880715.1 Verrucomicrobiia bacterium
ACTTGGCACCCCCAGGCCACGGTCCCAGCGTTGAAACGCTGGGCTATTTTCAGCCATCCCTCCGGGATGACGGCGTTGAAATCCTAGTGGCATTGGACAAGCTGTCCGCGCCCCGAACGGCAACTGAATACTCGTCGCCTGCCAAAGGTCTAAATGACTATCCGGTCCGCGACTTGGACCCCATTCGCGGCAACGGATGGTTACGCCGGCGAGGCATGAGCACATTACTTTCAATTGGACGCGAGTCGCAACGCTGCTCGAAAACCACGGGAGCGCGGATGGTCACATCCGCGCGTCGATCTCAAGCCACTGGCGGGTGGGACCAGGCGCGCTTCCGGGATGCGATTCGAGCCATTCTGTTTCTGTTATGTACGGTTCCGGTTTTCGGTTCCGACGCGCCCCCAACAAACAGTCACGCGCCTGGTTCTGCCAATTTTGTTCAGACGATTCCAGGCAGCACCGTTTCATTTGAAATGATCGCCATCCCGGGAGGCGAAATCACCTGTGGCAGCCCGCCCCTCGAACCGGGACGCGACCTCCACGATCTGCCGCAAAGGAAGGTCAAAGTGCGGCCGTTCTGGCTTGAGAAACACGAGGTCACCTGGCAGGAATACCTTCAGTATGCCCATCTGGCTGACTCGGAAATCGCCTCTTTCCGGCCAGACACACGCGTGCCCGTCGATTACGATGGCATTACGCATCCTTCCAGATTTTATGGAGCGGCTGACCGGGGGCGGGGTGACGGGAATTATCCGGCGATTGGCATGGGCTGGATCGCCGCGTCTGAGTACTGTCGCTGGCTTGGAAAAAAAACCGGGAAGCCTTTCCGGTTGCCGACCGAGGCGGAGTGGGAGTACGCCTGCCGCGCCGGAGCAACCACCGTCTTTTTCTGGTCGGACGATCCCGCCCGGGCGCGCGAGTACGGCTGGTTCAAAGACAATTCGGCCCGAGGCGATTTTTCGGAAACCACACATCCGGTTGGGAAACTTAAACCGAATGCGTTTGGCCTCTATGACATCGTGGGCAATGTAGCCGAGTGGTGCGCCATGTCCGGCGACCCAGCTCAACATGTTGTCCGGGGCGGCGCATTCTCCACCCCGGTTACGCAATTGCGCTGCGCGGCCCGCATGATCGAAACGCCCGAATGGGACGAGTTCGATCCCGAATTCCCTCACAGCCCGTGGTGGCTCACGGCTGACTTCGTGGGACTCCGGGTTGCGATGGACGCGGAAGCTACGCCAGCGAAGCCGCGCTCCCTTCGCACCGAAGGGCCTGGCAGGTGAGCGAATGGGGTGCGGAGCGAAACAGTGGAAGCCAACCCAAGGTATCTGGGCTCGACCGATAAAGGTCCGGCCGGGAGCAGCGGCGACGATCAAAACAAGGGGGAAGAGGCATAAAAAATCGCGGCCGGCAAGGCCGGCCGCGAATGACATGCTCGATAGGCAGGTATGGAGGTTTACACCTTCCAGCCCTTGCGATAATTGCGTTTCACGAACTTGGCGGCTTCGGGGCAGTTCGGTGATTTCATCTTCGGCCCGTTCCACTCCATGTTGCGGCCCACGCCGACGCGCATGGCGATGCAGCCCAACAGGATGATTTCCGTAAGGTACGCGGCGATGGCGAATTCCGAGTAGGGCGCCGGACCGCCATTGAGGATGGCGTTGGCCCATTCCTTATTGTGCCCGGGCGACCGCGGAATCGTCTGCGGTATGACTTTGACGGCGTCATGTTTGTCGCCGGAAACGAGTTCCTTTTCGCCAGTCATGGCGACGAAGAACTGGGAGCCGTAGTCGTCGGGCGAGAAGATCTGGCCCTTATCGCCGATGAGCAGGCAACCGCTGCCGGGCAGTTGCTCTCCGTGCATCTCGATGACCCGGGTGAGGATTTCTTTGGACGGTTTGTTGTTGCCGTCGTGACTGGTGGGATTGTTGGGCTTGGGATTGCCGCCGTCGTACCACCAGAAGGTGAGCGGCGGCATGCCGTCGCGGGCCGGGAACTCGAATTTGATCTTTGATTTCAGCGGGTAACTTTCCTTGTTCATGGCCGGAGCTTCCGCC
Source organism: Verrucomicrobiia bacterium (assembly GCA_017880715.1). Taxonomy (GTDB): domain Bacteria; phylum Verrucomicrobiota; class Verrucomicrobiia; order Limisphaerales; family UBA1319; genus JADGRT01. The sequence continues at coordinate 2,058 of JADGRT010000366.1, forward strand.
ATGACACTGGTGGGATAGCCCAGCTTGAGGGCTCGGAACGGCATGTTGACGGTATGGCAAGCCATGTCGCCGAGAGCGCCGGTGCCGAAATCCTGCCAGCCGCGCCATTTAAAGTCGTGATAGACACCCTTTTTGAATGGCCGGAACTGGGCCGGACCCAGCCATAGATCCCAATCCAGATTATCGGGCACGGGATCGGAGCCCTCCGGGCGATCCATGCCTTGCGGCCAGATCGGACGGTTGGACCAGACGTGCAGTTGGCGGACGGGGCCGATGACGCCGGCCTGGATGACTTCCACCGCGCGGCGCAGACCGCTGCCGGCGCTACCCTGGTTGCCCATCTGGGTGACCAGCTTCTTTTTCTTGGCCAAGTCGCGCATGACCCGGGCTTCATACACGGTTTGTGTCAGCGGCTTTTGGCAATAGACGTGCTTGCCCATCTTCATGGCCGTCGTGGCGGCTATGGCATGGCAATGATCGGGTGTGGAAACGGTTACCGCATCGATGGATTTGCCCACCTCATCGAGCATTTTGCGGAAGTCCTTGTACAGCTTGGCGTTAGGATATTTTTTGCCGCGACTGTTCAGCGTGTTTCCGTCCACATCGCAAAGGGCCGCGATGTTGCCGCCCACGTTGAAGGTGTCATCGGTGTCGCTGGAGCCTTTGCCGCCCGCGCCGATGACGGCGACGTTGAATTTCTTGCTGGCTACCTGCGCGTCGCTGATGTAGGGCATCACGAGGGCGCCCGCGGCAGCCATAGCCGTCGATCGCAGGAAATGTCGGCGGGAAACAGAACCCGCCAGGAGTCCGTTCAGGTCTAATTTAAGAGGTTCGTTGGATGAGGTCATTTGATTTATATCCTTCAATTTAAATCGCCGGAGAAAGGCGATTTTTCACCGTTAACAACAATGCTGCTAGGAGTTGAACGTCCACAAGCATGGCGCAAGCGTACTTTTCTCACAGAACCAGTGTCAAGCCGCGAAATGCCGGACCGGCCGGCATGGGCGCAAACCGCCTTTTTCGGAGCGCGGACATTCCTGTCCGCTTCGGCGCTTCGGTGTGGCCAGAACGAAGAGGCGGACAAGAATGTCCGCGCTCCAAAAGCGCAAAGGTTGCCACTGTTCGACGAAGGTGAGATGCGCCCGGCCACCGGGTTTACTCCAGTCCGAGAATTTTCCGGCCTTCGGCGCTGATCATACTTTGATGCCAGGGTGGATCCCACACCACTTCGACGCTCGCTTCGTCGATACCTTCAATGGAAAGCAACTTTGTCTGCGCGTCGCCGGCAATCTGTCCGCCCATCATGCAGCCGGGGGCGGTAAGCGTCATTTTCACGTCCACACGGTTTCCCGTAATCGCCACATCGTAAATCAAGCCCAGATCGACAAGGTTCACCGGGATTTCCGGATCATAACATTGGCGCAGGGCTGCCCAGATCTGTTCTTCAGAAACCGTTGTGGAGGGTTGGACGGCAGCGCTCGGCGGAGGGGGCGGTGGCGTCGGGGTATTTTCCGGGGAAGGAGTATTCATAGGAGTTAAAATCTCTTTTGCAGCCGGCGGGCGATACTTAGGAAGGCCTCGGCTGGCGCCGTGTCAGGCGCGCTCACCACGACCGGAACGCCGCTGTCGCCGCCAATCCGGATTTCGGTGAAAATGGGGATTTCTCCCAGGAACGGCAGGTTTTGGCGCGCGGCTTCCTGGCGTCCGCCACC